>CAYWBG010000029.1:0-21829 GCA_964456005.1 uncultured Halomonas sp. | reverse complement strand
CGGCAACCGTCACCGGTGAAATAGGCGCCCTTGTAGGTCGTGAAGTAGGTCTGGGTGAAACGCTCGTGGTCCCCCCAGATGGAGCGTGCCTGGCCCGGCCAGGAGTCAAGGATCACCAGGTTGCCATCCACGGCGCCTTCGAGGGTATTGCCCTCGCTGTCGAAGAGCGCCGGCTGCACGCCGAAGAACGGCAGGGTGGCGGAGCCTGGCTTGAGGTCGATGGCACCGGGCAGCGGCGCGATCATGATGCCGCCTGTCTCGGTCTGCCACCAGGTGTCGACGATCGGGCACTTGGCGTTGCCGATCACTCGGAAGAACCACTCCCAAGCCTCGGGGTTGATGGGCTCGCCCACCGAGCCGAGAATGCGCAGGGTGTCGCGCTGACTGGAGTCCATGACGCTATCGCCGTGGGCCATCAGGGCGCGGATCGCGGTGGGGGCGGTGTAAAGGATATTGACGTTGTGCTTGTCGACGATATCGCCCATGCGGCCATGGGTCGGGTAACTGGGCACCCCCTCGAACATCAGGGTGGTGCCACCATTGGCCAGCGGACCATACACGATGTAGCTGTGACCCGTGACCCAGCCAACGTCGGCGGTGCACCAGTAGACCTCGCCGTCCTGGTAGTCGAACACGTACTGGTGGGTCAGGCTGGCGTAGACGAGATAGCCACCGGTGGTGTGCTTGAGACCCTTGGGCGCCCCGGTAGAGCCAGAGGTATAGAGAATGAACAAGGGATCTTCGGCGTTCATCTCCTCGGCGGGGCAGTCACTGGACTGCTTGTCGACCAGATCGCTGTACCAGAGGTCACGCCCTTCCTTCCACTCGATCTCTCCGCCGGTACGCTTGACCACCAGCACCTTCTCGCAGACGTCGGTGCCGTCACGGGAGAGAGCCGCATCGACGTTATCCTTGAGCGGGACCTGTTTGCCGCCGCGAACGGATTCGTCGGCGGTGATCACCAGCTTGGAGCTGGCGCCGATCACGCGCTGGGCCAAAGCGTCAGGGGAGAAGCCACCGAAGACCACCGAGTGCACCGCCCCGATCCGCGCGCAAGCCAGCATGGCCACGGCGGCCTCGGGGATCATCGGCATGTAGAGAGTGACCACGTCGCCCTTGCCGATGCCCAACTCCTTCAGCGCGTTGGCCAGTTTGCCGGTGCGCTCATACAGATCGCGATAGGTGATATGAGCGGAGTCGTTGGGATCATCGCCTTCCCAGATGATGGCGGTCTGATCCCCGCGCTTTTCCAGATGACGGTCGAGGCAGTTGACGCAGGCATTGAGAGTGCCATCTTCGAACCAGCGGATATCCACGTTGTGGGGGTCGTAGGAGCTGTGCTTGATCTTGGTGGGTGACTTGATCCAGTCGATGCGCTTGGCCTGTTCGCCCCAGAAGGTATCAGGGTCGTCCACGGACTGCTGGTACATGGCCTGATATTGTTCCTTGTCGGCCCAGGCCTTGGCGGCGATGTCATCGCGCACCGGATAGACGTTCTGCTGATCGCTCATGGAGTTGCCTCTGTCCTTGGGGTGGCCCCGTCAGGTGAGTGAAGCCGGCCGACATGCCTTGGCGTTGTGTGAGAGCCGGCCGGGGTCATTGGATATGCGCCCAGCATACTCCCGCCGGGAGACACTTCCCTTTAGACATTGGTATGATCATATTTATCTTTAATAACAATAGGTTATCTGCAGTTTTTAACCGCCGCAGGGCCAAGATAGACCAAGGTCTGAGCGCAGTGACGACAGCGGTAGCCGTTGCCGGCAGCGGCCAGCGCATGACGACGCGCGGTGAAGGCATGCTCGCGGCAGCCGCAGGCATAGCGATAGGGGGCGGGGCTGGCACGCTCCGTATCGAAGCGGTGGGTGGTGCGTGGGATCAGGCCGAACAGCCGGCGCATGACAAGCTGCCATTCGCGGCCATGGGGCTTTGCTAAATGACCCTCGGCCAGATGATGGACAAGCCAGTGGGCCATCTCGTGGGGCACCACCTCCTCCAGGAAGTCTCGGCGGTTCTCCGCGTAGAGTACCGGGTTGAAGCGCAGGCCACCCCGCCCGAAGTGGGCCTGACCGGCACATTTCCCGCGCAGGTCGCACCATACTTCTGGGCGGGGCAGCTCGGGGTGCACCTCCTGACACAGGGCAAACGCCGCCTCGATACGTTCCCACAGGGCCGTCTGCAGCCCCTCGTGATCGAGGTCGGCGAGCCGGTCAGGGTCGAGTCGAGGAAGCACGGGCATGTCCATGGGGTGCTAGAATGGCGCCTCGACACTCAGACGTAAACCAGTGAGAGAGTCCTGATGTCCGATACCCCGCTGCCCGAACCGCTCCTCGATGACGACGAACTCTACCGGCTCGACGACTTCCTGGCGTCCGACCGCGTCAGCGAGGACGCCCTGGACCTGATCGGCACCCACGGCTTCCTGATGGCCCTAGCCGTGGCCCCCCGGGATGTGGCCGCGGCCACCTGGGTCGCCGAGCTGTTCCAGGGAGAACCGGCCTTCATCGACGAAACCGAGCGCGAAACCATCCTTGGCCTGCTCGAGCGGCTGCGTCGCAATGCCATCGCGGCCCTGGAGCAGGGCCTTCTGCCCGAGCTGCCCTTCGAGCTGACCCTGGGCGGCATCGCGTCGGAGGAGACCCCGATCGGCGACTGGTGTGCCGGTTTCATGGAGGGGGTCTTCCTCGATGAAACGGCCTGGTTCGAGGAGGGCGAGGAGGCAGCTGCCACCCTGCTGCTACCTTTCATGGCGCTCTCGGGCCTGTTCGACGAGGAGCCCGACATGGCCGAATTCACCGCCGACACGGATCGGCTAGAGCCTCTGGTCCGTCAGCTGCCCGAACTGGTGCTGGACCTCTACCTGCATTACCGGGTACCGCCGGAGACCGCCAAGCCGATGCCGCGCAAGAAGAAGCCCGCCGGACGCAGCGGCAAGGCTCCCAAGCGGTAAGCGCCGGGAGCGGAGCGCTTCCCGATAGGCGTTATCGGAGGCGCGTGAGTATCCCGTCGAGACTCCCGAACAGCCACTCCTTAAGGCGCTGCCAGCGCGGGCGCTGCGCCCAGGCCTGGGGCAGGATCTCGTGGCTGGTGGCGAAGTTACGCTCAAACAGCTCGGCCACCTCGGTGGAAAAGCGCAGGTTATCGACCTCCTGGTTGGCCTCCAGATTCCAGTGAAGGCTCCAGTGGTCGAAATTGCAGGAGCCGAGGCTGACCCAGTTGTCTACCAGCGAGAACTTGGCGTGGATGAAGTTGGGCTGGAACTCGTAAATGCGAACTCCCGCCCTCAGCAGACGCCCGTAGAAACGCTGTCCGGCGTAGCGCACCCCGGGATGATCGTGCAACTCGCCCGGCAGCAGCAGGCGAACGTCCACTCCGCGGCGGGCAGCCCGGACCAGGCGCCGCCTCAGACTGATGGTGGGAACGAAATAGGGCGTGCAGATCCAGATCCGCTGCCGCGCCGTCGACACTCGCTGATGCAGGGAATGGCGAATGGCCTGGTAACGATAGCCCTGCCCCCATACCACGCGCCCTCGCATGCCACGATAGCCCTCTCGGACTTCCACCCGTGTCACCAACCCATGGACCAGCGAGGAGGGGCCACTGCCGCGGGTCAAGGGAGAGTCCCACAGGTGGCAGAACAGCCGCACCCAGTCGGCCACTACCGGCCCCTCGATGCGCATGGCCACTTCGTACCAGGCATCCAGGAACTCATCCACGGCGCCAAAGCCGCCGGTGAAGGCGACCCGGCCATCCACTACCACCAACTTGCGATGATCGCGGGTCAGGTTCCGCGCCAGAGAATGGAAGCCCAGCGGGTTGAAGAAGCGCAGCGCCACGCCATCCGCCTCAAGCCGCTCGCGGTCACCGTCGCCAAGTCCCATGGCCCCGTAGCCGTCGAGCATCAGCATGACCGTGACGCCACGCTCCACGGCGCCCACCAGCGAGGAGATCAGGGCCGCCGACAGCCGCCCCGACTCCATCAGATAGAGTTCGATCAGAATCGATTCGCGTGCCTGCTCGATGGCTTCGAACATATCAGGCAGAAAGCATGCCGCCTCGGGCAGCAGCTTGAAGTGATTGCCGTCTCTCCACATGCCATGCATGGTCGCTTCCCTGTCCCGCGCCTAGCGTCGGGCCGGACCGTCGCGCCTGACCGGTCGCCCCACGAAGACTATACTGGCCTTTTCCAGACCTTTCCTGTCCCGGGGCAAACGGATGGCCTTGCCGAAGATTATTACTGCCGCACTGCTTGCCCTCCCCAGGGCGCTGATGGCGCCTCCCCGCGCATTGCTCGGTCGCCTGATCGCCGCCTGGGTCAGGCCGCGTCTGATCGAACCCGACCCCGAGGCGCTGGGCCTGGATCCAACCCTGCCGGTGCTCTATGTGTTGCCTCGCCCGGCGCTCAGCGACACCCTGCTGCTCGCCACGCTGACCCGCCGCCACGGCCTGCCGACGGCGGCAGGCCGTCGGCGAATCGGGTCGTTGGCACCACCAGCCTGTCTCTCCTTGCCCGCCCCGCGCAGGCGGATCTGGCGCCGCGACGCCAGATCCGAGGCACCCTTCCGACCCCTGATCGACCACTGTGACCAGCTCCCCGCCGGTGACGTCCAGCTGGTGCCGGTGAGCATCTTCTGGGGGCGCGCCCCGGGCAAACGCTTCGGCTTCTGGAGAATGCTCTCCGCGGACAGCTGGCAACTCACCGGTCGACTCCGGCGAGCCCTGTCGGTGCTGGTCAACGGCAAGAGCGTGGAGGTGCACTTCGGCGCACCGCTGCACCTCGCAGGCCTGCTGGAAAAGCCGGTCGGTGGTGGCGACAGTGCCCAGGCCAACCGCAAGGCGGCACGGCTGCTGCGCGTGCACTTTCGCCGCATGCGGACCCGGGTGCTGGGACCAGACCTCTCCCACCGGCGCACCCTCATCGAGGGGGTCGCCGCGAGCCCAGAAGTACGCCGAGTCATCGATGAGATCGCCGCCAGCGAAGGGAAGGCCCGGCTTCGGCTGCAGCGCCGCGCTCTGCGCTACGGCCGCGAGATCGCCTCCAACATGACCTACCCGGTGCTGCGTTTCATGGACGGCCTGCTGCGCCGACTCTGGAACCGACTCTACGACGGCGTGAAGGTGCGAGGCCTAGAGCGGGTCAAGGCACTGGCCGGGGATCACACCCTGGTCTATGTGCCCTGCCATCGCAGCCATATCGACTACCTGCTGCTCTCCTACGTGCTATACCGCGACGGCCTGATGCCACCCCACATCGCCGCCGGGCGCAACCTGAACATGCCGCTGATTGGGCCGCTGCTACGCCGCGGTGGCGCCTTCTTCCTGCGCCGCAGCTTCCGCGACAACCCACTCTACGGTGCGGTCTTCAACGAATACCTGCACCGCCTGATATCCCGCGGTCACCCCCTGGAGTACTTCATCGAGGGCGGCCGCTCGCGCAGCGGACGCATGCTGGCCGCCCGTCCCGGCATGCTGGCCATGACCCTGCGCTCCTTCCTGCGCAGCACCGCCGGCGGCAGTCACCGGCCGCTGGCCTTCGTACCGGTCTATATCGGCTACGAGCGGATCATCGAGAATGCCAGTTACCAGCGTGAACTGCGCGGAGGCAAGAAGCGCAAGGAGAGTCCGCTGGCGATGCTGCGTGTCCTCGGCCAGCTGCGCCAACCCTTCGGCCGGGTGACGGTGAACGTGGGCGAACCGCTGCGGCTGGCCGACTTCCTCGACGAGCGGGTGGGCGAGCGCTGGCGGCACGACCGGGACCCCCGACCCGAGTGGCTTACCGAACTGGTTCCCGAACTCGGTGAGACCATCGCCCGAAGGATCAACGCCGCCGCGGCCCTCAACCCGGTCAACCTGGTGGCCCTGGCCCTGCTGGCCACGCCTCATCATGCCATCGAGACCAGCCTGCTGGAGCGCCAGCTCGCCCTGCTCATCGAGTTGCAGCGGCGCCTGCCCGGCGGTCTCCACGCCAGCCTGCCCGACGGCGAGCCACGCGGTTGGATCGACCAGGTGGCCGGACTCGGCATGATCGAGCGGCGCCAGCACCCCCTTGGCGACATTATCGTCGCCGACGCCGCCCAGAGCGCCCTGCTCGGCTGGTATCGCAACAACGTGCTGCACCTCTTCGCCCTGGCGGGCCTCACCGCCTTCGCCTTCCGCCACCAGCGCGCCCACCGCCTCGACGACCTGACGACCCTGCTGGCACCGGGCTGGCCGATCCTCGCCCGGGAGCTGGTGGTCGAGCCGCCGGCATCGCTGCGCCAAGCGCTGGCGGACATGCTCTCGCTGCTGGGGGAACTGGGGCTTCTGGCGCGGGATGGCGAGGCCTGGTATCGCCGCTCTGAGCCGCTGGAGACCGGCGAGTGCCTCGACCTGCTGGGCCAGCTGATGCAGCCCTCTCTGGAGCGTGGCTACCTGCTACTAGCGGTGCTGCTGGATGCCGAACCGGGCCGCCTCACCGCCGATGAGTTGGCAGTTCGCAGCCGCCGTCTGGCCGAGCGCCTGGCCCTTCTCTCGGGACTGGACGCCCCGGAGTTCTTCGACACCCAGCTGTTCGTGAGCCTGGTGGAGAGCCTCGAGCAGGAGGGCTGGATCTGGCGGGAAAAGGAGCGCCTGATGTTCGACGAGCGACTCTGCGACGCGGCCAGCCACTCGCGACAGCTGTTCGACCCTACCCTGCGACACCGCCTGCAGTTGGTCACACGCCACCACGCGACCTGACCTCACTCCCGACCAAGAGCCCGGTGCACATAGAGGTCGTAGCGGCTGGTCTTGCCCTCGATCACGTGGCGCGGGGCGGGCCCCTCAATGGGCGGCGCCTTGCGGGGTCGCTTGACCGCCACCCGATGAGTGGCCAGATCCAGCGCCGCCTCCAGCAGACGCGGGGCATCGATATCATCACCGGCCAGAGTGCGGAACAGGCGCATCTCCTTCTTGACCAGTGCCGACTTGTCGCGATGGGGAAACATGGGGTCCAGGTGAATCACCATGGGCAGAACGTCGGACGCGGCCACCAGGCCTTCGAGGTCCTGGGTCGCATCGCCGTGCGCCAGGTGCATACGCCCGGCGATCTCGGCGGTGTCGACCTCTAAGGCGGCTCGCGCCAGCCCATCCTCGAGCAAGGCGAAGATCGCCGCTACCCGCTCCACCAGAAGCACCTCGGCGCCCAGACTCGCCAGCACGAAGGCATCTCGACCCAGGCCGGCGGTGGCATCCACCACCGAGGGTGTCACCCCCTTACTCAGGCCGCAGGCCCGCGCAATCAGTTGGCCGCGGCCCCCGCCGAAGCGTCGCCGATGGGCAGCCTTGCCGGAGACGAGTTCCACCGCCAGCGGAAGGCCGAAGCGTACCGGGTCGCCGGTCAGCACCAGGTGACCGTCACGACGCTCGAGGGCCAGTTCGGCCTCGCTCTCGAAGGGCAACCCCAGGCGCTTGGCCAGGGCCGCCAGATCGTCCCCGCGGACGGCAACGGGTGGAAGCCGGCTCATTTTGCCTTCTTCCAGGCTACCTCGTTGCGCAGGTAGACCGGCTGGACCAGGTGGGGCGCCTGACCCCCGCCAGCCTCCAGGTCATCCATTGCCAGCAACGCCATGTCGGCGGCCTCGACTTCCATCGAGGGCAGGTGCTGACCCAGCGCTACCTGAACATCGGCGGGCATCTGCTCCCAGAGCCCCCAGCCGGAACCGACGCCGACCCAGTCGGGGTCGCCGAGGCCGGCCGGCAGGCGCAGGCGCTCCGGGGCCATGACCGCCGCCTCGAGAAGCGCTTCCGGCCTGCCGTGACGACACTGCCAGGCGGCCACGTAGATCTCGCCCATGCGCGCGTCCAGGGCCGTCACCAGCCAGCGAAAGTGGTGACGACGATGGGCACCCAGCGCCAGCGCCGCCAGGGTGGAGACCCCGATCAACGGGCGATCGAGGCCGTAGGCCAGCCCCTGGGCCGCCCCGGCGGCGATGCGCAGGCCGGTGAAGGAGCCGGGACCATGGCCATAGGCCACGGCATCCAGTTCGGCGGGGCTAAAACCGGCCTCGGCCAGCACCTCGTCGACCATGGGCAGCAGGCGCCGAGTGTGCTCGCGGGGCGTCATCTCGAAGCGGGAGAGCAGTTCATCGTCGGCGCCGGGACGGCGGCGCAGCAGGGCGGCCGAACAGGCGCTCGAGGAAGCATCCAGAGCCAGCAGGATCGACATGGGAGAATCTCTCGGGGAAGGGTAAGCGATAACGGCCGCCATTATACGTGGACCGACCAGAAACGACGATGGCCCACCGAGGCGGGCCATCAGGGCATCATGGGCACAGAGCGTGCTGTGTAGGACGCCAGAGGTTCGATGACTGGAGGCCTATAGCCTCCCGGGCGGCATGGGCTTACGCTCGCGACTTTTCAGGGTCGCCTGCGGCGACATTCGCTCGGGGAACCCGAGCTCCCACTGAAAACTCCACGCCAATCTCCGAAAAAGCTTAACTTAGCCTTCGAGAGCCTTGAGCACCTGCGCCTTGATGTCATCGACGCTGCCGACGCCTTCCACGCGGTGGTAAGCCGGTGCGGCCTCGGGGTCCTTTTCCGCCCAGGCCTGGTAATAGTCGACCAGGGGTGCGGTCTGCTCATGGTAGACCGCCAGGCGGTTACGCACGGTGGACTCGCGGTCGTCATCACGCTGGATCAGCGCCTCGCCGGTGACGTCGTCCTTGCCGGCTTCCTTGGGCGGATTGTACTCGACGTGGTAGACACGGCCGGAACCCGGGTGCACGCGGCGCCCCGCCAGGCGCTGCACGATCTCCTCGTCCTCCACGGCGATCTCCAGCACATGATCGAGCTTAACGCCCGCATCCTTCATGGCGTCGGCCTGGGGGATGGTGCGCGGGAAGCCGTCGAACAGAAAACCGTTCTCGCAGTCGGGCTGGCTGATGCGCTCCTTGACCAGGCCGATGATGATGTCGTCGGACACCAGGCCACCGCTGCTCATGATCTCCTTGGCCTTGACCCCCAGTTCGCTGCCCTCCTTCACGGCGGCGCGCAGCATGTCACCGGTGGAGATCTGCGGAATGTTGAAGCGCTCGCAGATGAACTGGGCCTGGGTGCCCTTGCCGGCACCCGGGGCGCCCAACAAAATCAAACGCATGTTCGTGTCCTCGATAAATAAGTGGTTGTCGCAGGAGAAGAATTAATTAAAAAGAACGATAACCGCGGGACCGCCGGCACACAAGCACCGCCCTGCCGCAGGGGACCCCGAAGTGAGAGAAAAAAGCTTGAGTATCAAGCTCCTCCGGCCCAAATAGCACTTTGGTCTGGCCGACCATCGCACCAGGGGCTGCCTCTGGGGAGGCAAATAACGACGGCGCCCGAAGGCGCCGTCGTTGTCGCTCTCTAACTCAGCATCACAGCAGCAGTCGGCGGATATCGGTCAGCAGCTGACCCAGCAGCGCCGTGAAGCGCGCTGCATCGGCCCCGTTGACCGCCCGGTGGTCATAGGACAGGCACAGCGGCATCATCAGTCGCGGCTGGAAGGCAGCGCCATCCCACACCGGCTTCATCGACGCCTTGGAGATCCCCAAGATGGCGACCTCCGGGGCATTCACGATAGGCGTGAAGGCGGTGCCGCCGATGGAGCCAAGGCTGGAGATGGTAAAACAGCCACCGGTCATCTCGTCGCGTTTGAGCTTCTTCGACTGGGCCTTCTTGGCCAACTCGACGCTCTCTTTGGCCAGTTCGATCAGCGACTTCTGGTCGGCGTTGCGGATCACCGGCACCATCAGGCCGTCCGGGCTATCCACGGCGATGCCGATATGGACGTACTTCTTCCATACCACCGTCTCGCCATCGGCCCTCAGGCTGACGTTGAACTGCGGATACTGGCGAAGGGCGAAGGCACACGCCTTGATCAGGAAGGGCAGCGGCGTTAGCTTCGCGCCCTGAGCCTCCGCCTCGGCCTTCATGGACTTGCGGAACGCCTCCAGTTCGCTGATATCTGCCTCATCGAACTGGGTGACGTGGGGCAGATTGACCCAGCTGCGATGCAGGTTGGTGGCACCCATTTTCATGAGGCGCCCCATGGGCTTCTCTTCCACCTCGCCGAACTGGCTGAAGTCCTGGTCCGGAATGGGCGGAATGCCGGAACCGCCCACCGCCGGCGCACTGGCCTGGGCCTTGCCCTGGCTGGCCATCACCTGCTTGACGTAGGCATGAACGTCTTCCTTGAGCACCCGCTCCTTGGGCCCGCTGGGCTTGACCAGCCCCAGGTCGACGCCCAACTCGCGGGCCAGCATGCGCACCGCGGGGCCGGCGTGGACCAGCTTGCCATCGCGGGGCTTGTGGGCCGCCATCTGAGCCTCTGGGCTCGGCCTGCCGGCCGGAGTCGGCGTCGACGTCTCGGCCTTGGGCGCTTCGGCCTTCTGCTCCGGCGCCTTCGCCGCCGGCTTGGGCCTGGCCGCGCCGGCCACTTCCATATAGCCGATCACGTCGCCCTCGGAGACGGTGTCGCCCTCCTTGACGGTGAGCTCGAGCAGCTTGCCCTTGAAAGGGCTCGGCACGTCCATGGAGGCCTTGTCGGACTCCAGGGTGATCAAGGGGTCTTCCTCGTTGACCTCGTCGCCGGCGGCCACGGCGATCTCGATGATCGGCACATCGGAGGAGCCGGAGAGGTCGGGGACGCGAATCTCCTTGCGCTCCGGTTCGCCGGAGGCCGCTTCCTCTTCCTGGGGCTCGGCTTCGGCAGCGGCAGGCTCGCTGTCGGAAGCGGCCGGTTCGGCCGATGCCTCATCGCCGGCTTCTCCGTTCTCACCGCTACCCGCATCGGTGACCTCCATGGTGCCGATCACGTCGCCCTCGGAAACGGTATCGCCCTCCTTGACGGTCAGCGAGACCAGCTTGCCGGCATGGGGGCTCGGCACGTCCATGGAGGCCTTGTCGGACTCCAGGGTGATCAGGGTATCCTCGGCGGCCACCTCGTCGCCTTCAGCCACCGCCACCTCGATGATCTCCACATCGTCTGAGCCGCCCAGGTCGGGCACCTTGATCTCCAGGGTACGCTTGCCACCGGCCTTGGCCGCCGGCTTGTCTTCGGTGGGCTCGGGCGCCTTCTCGGAGGCTGAGGGGGACTCCTTCTTCTCCTCGGCCGGGGCAGCGTCTGAGCCGCCACCTTCGGCCTCGAGCTCGACGATATCGTCGCCCTCAGAGACCGTATCACCCTCCTTGACCAGCACCTTGACCACCTTGCCGCCCTTGGGCGACGGCACGTCCATGCTGGCCTTGTCGGATTCCAGCGTGATCAGGGTATCCTCGGCCTCGATCACATCGCCTTCGGACACCGCGATCTCGATGATTTCGACATCGGTATCTCCACCGATGTCGGGAACTTTGATGATTTCGCTACTCAAGGTCGCGCTCCTTCCAAATCGTGCCAGGAACTGGCGGGCCCGGGCCCGCCGATCACCGGATCAGTCGGTCAGCGGGTTGGGCTTGGCCGGATCGATGCCGTACTTCTTCAGGGCCTCGCCGACCACCTTGCGCTCGAGATCGCCACGCTCGGCCAACGCCTTGAGCGCCGCCACGGTGACGAAGTGGCGGTCGACCTCGAAGAAGTGGCGCAGCTTCTCGCGGGTATCGGAACGGCCGAAGCCGTCGGTGCCGAGGACATGGTAGTCAGTGGGCACCCAGGCGCGCACCTGGTCGGCGAACAGCCGCATATAGTCGGTGGACGCGATAGCCGGGCCCTCGCGGCCCTCGAGGCAGCGGGTCACATGCGGCTTGGCCGGTTCGGCCTCCGGCTCCAGGAAGGCCGTGCGATCCAGGCTCAGGGCCTCGCGGCGCAGCTCGTTGAAGCTGGTCACGCTCCAGATATCGGCGCCCACGCCCCAGTCGTCGCGCAGCAGCTCGGCGGCGGCCTCGACCTCGCGCAGGATGGTGCCGGAACCCAGCAGCTGGACGCGCCCCTTCTTGCCCTCGACCTCGCGCAGCAAGTACATGCCCTTGATGATGTCCTCGGTGGGAACCTCCTCGAGTTCGGGGTGCTCGTAGTTCTCGTTCATCACCGTCAGATAGTAGAAGCAGGGCTCCTTGTCGACGAACATCCGCTTCAGACCGTCCTGAATGATCACCGCCACCTCATGGGCGTAGGTCGGATCATAGCTGCGGCAGTTAGGGATGGTGGAGGCCAGTAGGTGGCTGTGGCCGTCCTGGTGCTGAAGGCCCTCGCCGTTGAGGGTGGTGCGCCCGGCGGTGCCGCCCACCAGGAAGCCGCGGGCCTGCAGGTCACCCGCCGCCCAGGCTAGATCACCGATGCGCTGGAAGCCGAACATCGAGTAGTAGACGTAGAACGGCAACAGCGTGATGTTGTTGTTCGAGTACGAGGTCGCCGCGGCGATCCAGGCCGACATGGCGCCAGCCTCGGTGATGCCCTCCTCGAGGATCTGCCCCTTCTGATCCTCGCGGTAGAACATGATCTGGCCCTTGTCGACCGGCTCGTACTTCTGCCCTTCGGAGGTGTAGATGCCGAGCTGGCGGAACATTCCCTCCATGCCGAAGGTGCGTGCCTCGTCGGGAACAATCGGCACCACCCGTGAACCGAGCTGCTTGTGCTTGACCAGGCCGGTCAGCACGCGCACGAAGGCCATGGTGGTGGACACTTCGCGACCTTTGGAGCCACCGGTCTGGGAGGCGAAGATCTTGTCGTCCAGCGGTGGAATATCCAGCGCCTCGAAGTCGCTGCGCCGGCTCGGTACGAACCCCCCCAGGCGCTCGCGCTGCAAATGCATGTACTTGAGCTCGGGGGAGTCATCCTCCGGCTTGTAGTAGGGGACTTCCTTGAGCTGCTCGTCGGTGAGCGGAATGCCGAAACGGTCGCGGAACTTGCACAGCGCCTCGAACTCCATGCTCTTGACCTGGTGAGCCTCGTTGGCGGCCTCGCCGTCGCCGCTCCCCATGCCGTAGCCCTTGACGGTGTGCGCCAGGATCACCGTGGGCCGGCCGTTGGCGTTGTTCACCGCCTGGTGATAGGCCGCATAGACCTTGAACGGGTCGTGGCCGCCGCGGTTGAGCTTCCAGATGTCCTCGTCGGACATGTCCTTGACCATCTCTTCGGTCTCGGGGTACTTGCCGAAGAAGTGCTTGCGGGTGTAGGCACCGTCATTGGCCTTGAAGTTCTGATACTCCCCGTCGACCGCCTCGTCCATGCGCTGCTGCAGGACGCCCTTCTTGTCCTTCTCGAACAGCGGATCCCACAGCCGACCCCAGACCACCTTGAGGACATTCCACCCGGCACCGCGGAAGACACCTTCGAGCTCGTCCATGATGCGGCCATTGCCGCGAACCGGGCCGTCGAGGCGCTGCAGGTTGCAGTTGACCACGAAGATCAGGTTGTCGAGCTTCTCCCGGCTCGCCAGATGGATGGCGCCCAGGGACTCCGGCTCGTCGCATTCACCATCGCCCATGAAGCACCAGATCTTGCGATCATACATCGGCTTGAGTTCACGGGCGTCCAGGTACTTCATCACGTGGGCCTGGTAGATGGCCTGAATCGGCCCGAGACCCATGGAGACCGTGGGGAACTGCCAGAAGTCCGGCATCAGCCAGGGGTGGGGATAGGAGGAAAGGCCATCGCCATCCACCTCCTGGCGGAACTTGTCCATCTGCTCTTCCGAGAGGCGGCCGAGCAGGTAGGAGCGGGCGTAGACGCCCGGCGCTACATGGCCCTGGATATAGACCAAGTCGCCCTCGAAGTCGCCGTTGGGGGCGCGGAAGAAGTGGTTGAAGCCCACATCGTAGAGGGTCGCCGCCGACATGAAGCTGGCGATATGCCCACCGAGCCCAGGGTTCGCGCGGTTGTTGCGAATCACCTGGGCAATGGCGTTATAGCGGACCAGCGACCGGATCCGCCGCTCCATGAAGAGGTCTCCCGGCAGGGGCGCCTCACGGTGCACCGGGATGGAGTTGCGATGCGGGGTAGTCACCGAAAATGGTGCCTGGGTCCCGTCGCGCCGCAGGCGGTCGGCCAGGCGGGTCAGCAGATATCGGGCGCGCTCCTCGCCCTCACGATCCACAACCGATTCCAGGGAGTCCAGCCATTCCGTGGTTTCGACCGGATCGAGATCTTCTCTTGCCTCCAGACTCATAGACGTCTCTCCGAATGACGATGGGGGTGTCGGGTGCCCGCAACGCAAGGGCTGAGTCGCCTCTTCACCGAGAGGCCGTGCACGCCGCATGCCGGGGTGTAGTAGTTTTACTAGACGCAGCAATCTAGTGACCAATTGGAATTGAAGATACCGCAAACACCCGGGCCTGCCAATTCAATCAAAAATAGAAATTCTTTTCATATCTTGATTATTGCACCGCAACACAAGGGATTACGCGCTCCCCCTCGCACCGAATTCGGCCAATGACAAGGGCTTGTAGGCGAACTACCGTATGAATCGAGCGTGCCATTCCTGGCGGCCGTTGCAACGCCGACGGCGCGCTCAGATGCGTAACTTTCGCAACACCTGACGAAGAAAGGCCCAATCGAAGGCCGGGCCGGGGTCGGACTTACGTAGCGGTGCAACATGGGCATGCCCGGTGATGCGCGACTCGTCCAGCGCCGGATAGGCATCGAGCAGCGCACGGATCACTCGAGCCAGGGCCTGATACTGGACCAGGGCGTAAGGCGAGTCCTCGTCCCCCTCCAGTTCAATGCCCACGGAGAAGTCATTGAGGGCCAGGCGCTCTTGCAGGCCGTCACGCCAGCGTGAGCGGCCAGCATGCCAGGCGCGGCACTGGAAGGGCACGAATTGAACGCACTCGCCGTCGCGGCGGATCAGCAGGTGCGCGGAGACCCGCAGGCCGGCGATGGTGGCAAAGAAGGGGTGGGCCTCGGGGTCGAGCCGGTTGGTGAAGAGTCGCTCGATGTGCTCACCGCCGAACGCGCCGGGCGGCAGGCTGATGGCGTGCAGCACCAGGAGCGACACCTCATCGCTCGGCCGGTCATCGCAGTTGGGCGACGGCACCCGCCGGGCCCCCTCTAGCCATCCCTGCTCGATCTGCATCCCCATCCCCTGACGTTGCCTTGCCGGATTGCCTATAATGAATCCTCGAAACGATTGCTGCATCCTACGCGACCTGCCGCCGCAGGCCCCAACCTCGAGAGTGACGCCCCGCATGCATTACCAGGACGCCCTTGCCGAAGAGATACGCGACGCCGCCGCCCGCCTGCTCGCGGAGGATGTTGGCCCCAGGGACATCACCGCCCAGTTGATTCCCGCGGCAGCCGTGGCCCGCGCACGGGTGATTACTCGCGAGAGCTGCGTGCTGTGCGGAGTGGCCTGGGTCGACGAACTGTTTCGTCGCCTGGACGCTACCCTGGCACTGCACTGGCATGCCGCCGACGGCGACCGCCTGGAGGCCGGCCAGGCCTTCCTCGAGATCGAAGGCCCGGCCCGCAGCATTCTCACCGGGGAGCGTGCGGCGCTGAACCTGCTGCAGACTCTCTGCGCTACTGCCACCCGCACCCGCCGCTATGTGGACCTGCTCGCTGACACCGGCGTGAGACTGCTCGATACCCGCAAGACCCTGCCCGGTCTGCGCCTGGCCCAGAAGTACGCGGTGACCTGCGGCGGCGGCCACAACCATCGCATCGGCCTTTGGGACGCCTTCCTGATCAAGGAGAACCATATCACCGCCTGCGGCGGCATCGAGGCGGCGATACGTGAGGCCCGCGACATCGTGCCGGAGGCGCCGGTGGAGGTGGAGGTGGAGACCTTCGACGAGCTCGACCAGGCGCTGGCCGCAGGCGCCGACATCATCATGCTCGACAACTTCGGCCTCGACGACATGCGTGAGGCGGTGCGGCGCACCGCCGGCCGCGCCACCCTGGAGGCATCTGGCAACGTCGACGACACCACCCTGCTCGCCATCGCCGAAACCGGCGTGGACTGTATCTCGAGCGGCGCCCTGACCAAGGACCTCAAGGCCATCGATCTCTCACTGAGACTGATCGAGTCGCCGGGCTAAGCCACGCTCAGGTCTCCAGCAGGTCCAGCGACTTCTCGAAGCGCTTTCGACACAGCCGCTCGCCGCCACGCTCTACCCACTCCTCACCGACGTCACGCCAACCCCGCCGCTCGAGTGCGGCGGCGAGAATCAGGCTCGCTTCGATGGTGACCCGGGTGACGCCGTGTTCGCGCAGCAGTCGTTCCGCATGGATCAGCAGGGTCGAGCCGATGCCGCGCCGCGCCAGAGACGGCCAGACATACAGGGTTTCGACGCGTCCACGGGGAACATCCAGCTCCAGGAAGCCGACGCAGCGCCCGTCACAGGTCGCCACCAGGGTGGTATAGAGCGCATGGCGCGCCATCCAGGCGCTGGCGTCGCGCGGCAGGGCGCCGGCCCAGGCTTCGCGCTCGGCGACGCTGTAGCGGGCCATGGCGCCCTGCATCACCGCATGGTGAAAGACCTCGGCCTGATCGGCGGCATCCCGGGCCAGGGCCTGGCGGTAGAGGATGCGTGGCCCGGAGGCGGTAGGGCCCGGGGCATTGACGGTCTGACTCATGGCGCTCCTTTCGATGCATGACTGTTGACTGGAGCCTACACAAGCCGGCAGCAGCGGCCAATCCCCTCGTCCAACCGACGCTCACCGGGCATAATCACTCCATGACGGATCTCCTCCAGCCCCCGACCTTCGCCATGACGCCCATCGGCGTCATCGAGAGCGACTACCCCGACAAGTTCGGTATCCCCCGCCAGCCGGGCCTGGCCCCGGCCGCCCGTGCCCAGCTGGTGCTCGCCCCGCCCTTCGACGACCCCCTGGCGGTGCGCGGCCTGGACGCCTTCAGCCACCTCTGGCTCACCTTCCTCTTTCATCTCACTCCCGAACAGGGCGGCACGGAGCAGTGGACACCGCTGGTGAGGCCACCCCGGCTCGGCGGCAACACCAAGGTGGGGGTGTTCGCCAGCCGCAGTACCCACCGCCCCAATCGCCTGGGACTGTCGCTAGTGGAACTGCTCGAGATCGACACCCACGGTGGCGTCCGCCTACTCCTGCGCGGTGCCGACCTGGTCAGCGGCACGCCGGTGCTCGACATCAAGCCCTACCTGCCCTGGGCCGAAGCGCACCCCGAGGCGCGGGCCGGATTCGCTCCCGAGGCACCGCCCCGGCTCGCGGTGGGCTTCTCCGCCACTGCCGAGGCCAAGCTGGCCGAGCGCGCGGACGGCGACTCGTTACGCGAACTGATCATTCAGGTGCTGGCCCAGGACCCGCGGCCCGGCTACCGGAAAGGGGCCGAGAGCCGCACCTATGGCGTGCGACTCAGGGGTGTGGACGTCCGCTTTCGCGCCGAGGAGGAGCGCCCTGGCGATGCCCTCATGAGGGTGGTGGAGATCGTCCCGGTGTGAGCAGCGCATCGGCGTTAGTCGAAGCTGACGCCGATGCGCCGACCCACTTCCTCGTAGGCTTCGATGACGCCACCCAGCCCCTGGCGGAAACGATCTTTGTCGAGCTTTTCGCGGGTCTCGGCATCCCACAGCCGACAGCCATCCGGCGAGAACTCGTCCCCTAGTACGATACGGCCCTCGAACAAACCGAACTCCAGCTTGTAGTCGACCAGCAGCAGGCCGCCGTCGGCGAACAGCGCCTTGAGCACCGTGTTGACGCGGAAGGTCAGCGCCTTCATCTCGGCCAGTTGCTCAGGCGTAGCCCAGCCGAAGGTCTCGGCCAGGGACTCGTTGATCATGGGATCGTGCTGGGCATCGTTCTTGAGGAACAGCTCGAACGTCGGCGGATTCAGCGCTTGCCCCTCAGTGACGCCCAGGCGCTTGACCAGGCTGCCGGCAGCGATATTGCGCACCACGCACTCCACCGGGATCATCGTCAGCGACTTGACCAGGCTCTCGGTGTCCGAGAGGCACTTCTCGAAGTGGGTGGGTATGCCGGCCGCCTCGAGCTTGCCCATGATGAAGGCGTTGAAGCGATTATTGACCATCCCCTTGCGCGCCAAAGACTCCATGCGCTCGCCGTCGAAGGCGCTGGTATCGTCACGGAATTGCAGGATCACGCGGGCGGGGTCATCAGTGGCGAAGACCGACTTGGCCTTGCCGGCATAGAGTTCTTGGCGCTTGTCCATGAAAGTCTCCAGAGGCTGCGAGCAGCTGAAACGGGAAAGGGTATCCGTGAAGCAGGTCAGGCGAGGGTCTGCCACGCCAGGCCTTGGCTCTGGCAGGCAACCCTCAGCCGCGATTCATCGCCGTCGAGCAGAGGCACCAGAGCCTCCCGGGCCAGCTCGGGGCGGTTGTTGTGTTCGGAAAGATGCGAACAGACGATATGCTGCAGTCGGTCCAGGCCCAGCCGCCTCAGCAGCGCCGCGGCCTGGGCATTCGCCAGGTGTCCCCAGTCGCCACCCACCCGACGCTTAAGGCGTGGGGGGTAGGGTCCCTCGGCGAGCATTCGCGCATCGTGGTTACACTCCAGCACCAGCGCATCGCAGCCGGCGAAGGCCTCGACCACATGCTCGGTGGGGTGACCTAGGTCGGTGAGCAGGCCAAGGGAACGCCCTCCCCCGCCATGAAAGCGGAACTGCACCGGCTCGCGGGCATCGTGGGGCACGGTGACGGGGTCGATGGTCAGTCCCTTGACGGCGAGGCGCGCCTGGGGCGTGATCCAGTGGCGGTGGGGCAGCTCGCCGAGCCGACCCGAGGCCCAGGTGCCGGGTGTCAGGTAGACGGGAACGCCGTAGCGACGCGCCAGCGAGCCCACACCGCGAATATGATCGCCGTGCTCGTGGGTCACCAGCACACCATCCAGCTGTCGCGGGTGCAGGCCGAGCAGGGCTAGCCGCCTTTCGGCCTCGCGCAGGGAAAAGCCGCAGTCCACCAGCAGGCGGGTCTCGCCATCGCTGACCAGGGTCGCATTCCCCTTGCTGCCGCTGCCCAGAGAGCCAAAGCGCAGCCGCCCCGGGGCATCCTGCACCGCCGACATCAGCGCAGCAGGCTCGCCACCCGCTCGAGCAGCTCGCGCTGATCCTCGGGGCTGAAACCGCGGTCGCTGGCGTTCACCGCGCGCAGCATGGTCTGCTCGGGGCCAGTCGACTCCAGCACCAGGCGAATCTGCTGATGCATCTGGCGAACATCCGGGCTGAAGACGATCTCAATCGGATTGCGGTTACGTTCGCTGACCGTCATGTAGCTGACCAGGAAGTCATGGGCCTCGGGGTCGCGGTCGAGCAGTTCACGACGCTCCTCCACGGTGAAGTCCAGCTGCAACTGGTGACTGAGTTCGGCCCAGGTGCGATCGATGCTTAGCGGGATCTGCACCACCCAGTCGTCACCCCGCTGGGTGAGCGCCAGCCGCTCCTCGCCGGCCAGCCGCTGGGCGGCCAGGGATGAAGCGCTGGCGGTGGCGCTGCGTGCACCGAAGTACTGCTCGAGGCCCTCCAGGCAGGCCGCCACCGGCGTGCCGTTCTGGTCACAGCGCACCTCGCTGTCGCCGGCACGCAGCCCCTGGCGAACGCTGAGCCGCGCCTGCTGGGTCTCGATCACCCCGCGGGAAGAGTCGCTGGCCTGGATCCCCAGGCCACGGCTGCGCGCGAAGTCCTCCAACTGGGGCCAGACGCTACCCGGATCGGCACCCACTACCAGCCAGCTGTCGCCGCCAACTTCACGACGCTCGACGAAGTCGCGTTCCATGGCCCGACCCGCTCCCAGGGGCTGGGGGCTCGGGGCCTGAAAGCGACCGTCAGGGGCGCGGAACTCCCCGGCGGCGTCGGGTACCGGCATGGCGTCACGGTAGCGCTGGGGGTTGCGGGTCTCGGGCAGCACCAGAGGGGTAGTGTCTCGCGCATCGGCGTAGTCAACGTTGCGATCATCGAAGTAGCCGTCGGGGCGAGCGCAGCCCGCCAGGGCGATGGCCGCCACCAGCGGGAGCCATTTCAGCGCAGAGTTCATGCGTCCACCTTGCATCCAGTTCTCCAGGTTCCGGCGCAGCGCCGATCAGTGGTCGATCAGCCCGGCCAGCTGCAGGGCCTCGCCGATGGTGGAGTGGTACTTCTCCGAGAGCCAGGTGAGCGGCAGGCGAATGCCCGGCTCGATCAGGCCCATACGATGGAGCGCCCACTTGACGGGAATCGGGTTCGACTCGATTCCCAGATTGGTGTGCAGGGGCATCAGCCGGGTGTTGATCTGGTGAGCGCGGTCGGCGTCTCCAGCCACGGCGGCGGCGCACAGATCATGCATCGCCCGGGGTGCCACGTTGGCGGTCACCGAAATATCGCCGTGGCCACCCATCAACATGAAGTCGCAGGCGGTGCCGTCGTCGCCGGAATAGAGCATGAAGTCGCTACCCTTTAGGCGCGCGACCAGATCCTCGGCGCGTTCCAGGTTGCCGGTGGCATCCTTGAGACCGATGATGTTGTCGACCTCGGCCAGGCGCAGCACGGTCTCATTGTAGAGATCCGAGCAGGTGCGCCCCGGCACGTTGTAGAGGATGACCGGCAGCTTGCTGCCCGCGGCCACCGCCCTGAAGTGGCGGTAGAGCCCCTCCTGGGTAGGCTTGTTGTAGTAGGGGCAGACCGACAGGCAGTAATCGGCCCCTACCTCGCTGGCATAGCGGGCCAGCTCTACCGCCTCGGAGGTGGCGTTGGCGCCGGTACCGGCGATGACCGGAATACGCCCATCGACCTCCTCCACCACGGTGCGAATCACGTCGAAGTGCTCGGCGAACGACATGGTGGTGGGCTCACCGGTGGTGCCGGCGGCCACGATACCGTCGGTCCCGTTCTCGAGGTGGAAGTTCACCAGGCGACGCAGCGCCTCCCAGTCGATGTCGCCATTGACCTTCATCGGCGTCGCCAGGGCGACGATACTGCCAGTGATCATCCTCTCATTCCTCTCGGTACAACTTCGCGATTTGGCGGCGTTGGCGGCTGGACCGACCCGGGCGAGCGCCGGGAAACGATGGCGCCAGTGCCAGGGGGTAGATGGTACTCAGGCGGCCAGAGCCTGTACAGCAAGGCGAGGAACTTTGACAGGATCGCGGCGCTTGCGTGTAATCAGAGCCCGTTCATCCACCTCAGGAGAGACCCCATGAGCGTCAGCATCGGCCAGCCGGTTCCCGACTTCACCGCGACCGCCACCGGCGACACCACCGTCACCCTATCGGACCTGAAGGGCAAGCAGGTGGTGGTCTACTTCTATCCCAAGGCCAGCACCCCGGGCTGCACTACCGAGGGCGGCGACTTCCGCGACCGCAAGACAGACTTCGACGCCGCCAATACCGTGATCCTCGGCGTTTCCCGAGACGGCATCCGCGCCCAGGAGAACTTCAAGGCCAAGCAGGGCTTCAACTTCGAACTGATCTCCGACAAGGACGAGACCGTCTGTCAACTGTTCGACGTCATCAAGCTCAAGAAGCTCTACGGCAAGGAGCACCAGGGGATAGAGCGCAGCACCTTCCTGATCGACGCTGCGGGACGGCTGGCCAGGGAATGGCGCGGCGTCAAGGTACCGGGCCATGTCGACGAGGTGCTGGAAGCGGCCCAGGCACTGCACAACGACACCTTGAACGCCGACTGAGCCGACCACGGCATCGCCGCAGGGGCCGCCGCCGCGGCCCCTCACTCCTCGACCAGGGCCTCGCCCGCTTCTTCGCGCTTGTGTCGCTGGATGCCCCGCGGCCAGGCATAGACCAGCGCCTTTAGCAGGGTCGCCAGGGGGATGGCGAAGAAGATTCCCCAGAACCCCCAGATTCCCCCGAAGAACAGCACCGCCACGATGATCGACACCGGGTGAAGGTTGACCGCTTCGGAGAACAGGATCGGCACCAGCACGTTGCCGTCCAGGGCCTGGATGATGCCGTAGGCAATCACCACATAGGCGAACT
>CAYWBG010000028.1:0-22224 GCA_964456005.1 uncultured Halomonas sp. | reverse complement strand
AGAGCTACATCAAGGTGCTGCCGACCATGGCCAAGGACGGCGAGCGGGTCTTCGTTCCCTACGAGTCGTCCGCCCTGCTCGGCTCCATGGGCATGTTCCGCGAGATGGCCGGCTCCCCGGAAGACGCCGTGTCCAGCCACCTGAAGGCCGGAGGCAACTCCGGCGGCCTGCGTGGCGGCGTGGTCGGGGGAGCCGCCAGCGGCGGCTGAGTGAGCCGCTCGCGTTCGGCGCCCCCACTATGACATCGGCCCGCCTTCTGGCGGGCCGATGTCGTCTGTCAGTGGCAATCCTTCACCCCAACTGGAAGGGGTAGACGCTGCCGATCGCCAGGATGCGGGTCAGCTCGTCCAGGGCAACCAGCGACTCCTCGGCCAGCTGGGGATCGGCCAGGTCCTCAGGCGCCAGGCGGTCGCGATAGTGACGTTCCACCCAGGCGACGAGCTCGCCATGCACGGCGGCGTCGAGCAGCACCCGACCCGCCAGGGCCGTGCGCTCGGCCTCTCCCAGCACCACCCGCAGGCGCAGGCAGGCGGGGCCACCACCATTGCGCATGCTCTGCTTGACGTCCTTGACCACCACTTCGCCAATCGGGTTGTGTCCGGCCAGCAAGTGGTCCTGGATCGTGCGCCAGACGCTTTCGCGCTCCTGGCACTCGCCGGGCACCACCAGCGTCATGGAGCCGTCCGGATTGGAGAGCAGTTGGGAGTTGAAGAGATAAGACGCCACCGCATCCTCGAGGCTCACCGCCTCCGTGGGGACTCGCACCGGAATCAGGGGCGCCGCCATTTTCTCGCGGAGTTCGTCCAAGGTGGCCGCCTCATCGAGGAAGGCCATCTCGTGATAGAGCAGCACGGGGCCATTGCCCACGGCGATCACGTCGTTGTGAAAGACCCCGGCATCGATAGCGTCGGGGTGCTGCTGTGTGAATACGACTTGATGGTCGGCCAGGCCGTGCTGGCGGGCCACCGCCTGGCTCGCCTCCAGGGTCTGCCGCGCCGGGAAGCGGCGTGGCGCCACGCCTTCGCCGGTCCCCCAACCGAACGCCTCGCGGCCGTAAGCGAACAGATGCACCCCGGGCTCGCTGTGCTCGCCACATAGCCGAGTATGGTTGGCCGCCCCCTCGTCGGAGAACGCCGGGGTAGCGGGCAGCATGGGGTGGTGGGCGAAGCGGGCCGCATCGCGGAAGATCGCCGCCAGCACCCGAGCCGTGGTGGCCGGTTCCAGGAAGCGATGAAAGCTCGACTGCAGGTTGGCCGAGGTGAAGTGCACCCGGCCATCCGGAGCGTCGAGGCTTGGCGTCACGGTGGCGGCATTGGCCGTCCACATGCTCGAGGCAGAGCCGACCGCACGCAGGATCTGCGGTGCCTCCCCGGCGGCACGGGCGAGCACCCGGGCGTCGCTGCCGGAGAAGCCCAGCGCGCGCAGGGCGCCGAGGTCTGGACGCTGCTGGGGCGGCAGCACGCCCTGGGCGTAGCCGGCTTCCATCAGCGACTTCATCTTGGCCAGCCCCTGCAGCGCAGCCTCTCTTGGATTGGCTACCAGGCCACCGTGGGTCATGGAGGCCACGTTACCCAGCGCCAGGCCGGCGTAGTTGTGAGTCGGACCCACCAGGCCATCGAAATTGACCTCGTAATAGTCGCGATCGGGTCTCGGGTTGTCGCTCACAGGCTCACCCCCGGGGGCAACTGATCGGGCAGGTGGAGATCCTCGCACTCCATGGAGGCCACCGGGTAGGCGCAGTAGTCGGCGGCATACCAGGCGCTGGGCCGATGGTTGCCGCTCTCCCCGACCCCGCCGAAGGGGGCGTCGCCGGAGGCGCCGGTGGTCTGGCGGTTCCAGTTGATGATGCCCGCACGGATACGCAGCAGGAAGTCGTCCCAGTCGAGCCGTTCGCCGCCGATCAGGCCGGCAGAGAGGCCAAAGCGGGTGTCGTTGGCTAGGGCGATCGCCTCGTCCCAGTCGCGGTAGCGGTGGACCTTGAGCAGGGGCCCGAAGTGCTCCTCGTCGGGTACCGGCAGGCCGGTCACGTCGACCACCCCCGGCGACAGCAGGCTGGTGCCGGGCGCGAGGCGCTCCATGCGCGCAAGCACGGTGCCACCGAGAGACTCCAGCGACTCCTGGGCCTCGAGCAAGCCATCGGCCGCCGCCACGCTGACCAGGCCGGCGTAGAAGGGTGCGGGATCGCTGAACTGGCCGGCCACCTGCAGCCGCGAGACGGCATCACAGAGCGCATCGAGCAGGTGGTCGCCTACCTGACCCTCGGGCAGGATCAGCCGCCGGGCGCAGGTGCAGCGCTGCCCGCCGGAGAGGAAGGCCGACTGCAGGATGGTCAGCACCGCGGCATCCTGGTCGGGCACATCTCTGACCACCAGCGGGTTGTTGCCCCCCAGCTCCAGCGCCAGGATCTTGTCCAGCTGGCCGGCAAACTGGCGATGCAGGAGGCCCCCCACGCGGGGGCTCCCGGTGAAAAGCAGGCCGTCGATGCCCGGATCGGCGGCGAGCGCCTGGCCGGTCTCGGCAGCCCCCTGGACCAGATTGATGACACCGGGGGGCAGGCCCGCCTCCTGCCAGCACTGCAGCACCAGGTCGGCGGTCAGCGGGGTCTGCTCGCTGGGCTTGAACACCGCGGTGTTGCCGGCGATCAGCGCCGGCACCAGATGGCCATTGGGCAGGTGGCCGGGGAAGTTATAGGGACCGAACACCGCCATCACCCCGTGGGGGCGATGGCGCAGCACGGCCCGGGCGTCGCCCAGATCGCGCTCCCGTTCGCCGGTCCGCTCCTGGTAGGCCCGCAACGAGAGGGCGACCTTACCGATCATCGCCCCCACCTCGGTGCTCGCCTCCCATACTGGCTTGCCGGTCTCGTGGGCGATGGCCGTGGCCAGGCCCTCACGATGAGTCTCCAGCACCTCGCGGAAGCGTTCCACCAGCGCCTGGCGCTCGGCGAGCGGGGTGCGGGCCCAGGCCGGGAAGGCACCTCTGGCCGCCTCGACCGCCGCGGCCACCTGGACCTCGGAGGCCGACGCCCCCTCCCACATAAGCTCGTCGGAGACCGAATCGCGCTTGGTGAAGGCCGGACCCACGCCCGGCTGCCAGTGGCCGCCGATCAACAGCTGGTTTCTTGCCTTCATCACGCTTCCTCCTCGGTGTCCAGTAGCCGCAGGGTGTCGCCGGCAGCGACCTCGAGCCGCGCCGCCTCCTGCGGTGTCAGGGCGATGACGCCCGCCTCATCCGGGCCGCGCCCCACCCAGGCGGCGCGAAAGCCCGCCATGCCGGTGGTCGCCGCCAGCCAGCGCGGTCGCTGTGTCTCGACCGTCGACGCCTCTGCGACCTCGGCTCGGCAGCGTCGCGACAGGCGAACCCCGCGCACATCATCGATGTAGGCCTCCACGGTGGGGCCACCGTCGAAGATGTCGATGAAGCCCTCCCAGCGCAGCCCCTCCTTATTGAGCATGGCCAGCGCCGGGCGGGTCTGTTCGTGAACCTGGCCGATGCAGGCGCGGGCCTCCTCGGAGAGAAAGGGGGTATAGATCGGAAACCGGGGCATCAGCTCGCCGATGAAGCTCTTCTGTCCCAACCCCGTCAGCTTGTCGGCTTCATCGAAGTCCATAGGAAAGAAGTGGCTGCCCAGGCATTGCCAGAAGGGGCTCTTGCCGTCCTCGTCGAAGACCCCGCGCATCTCCGCCAACACCTTGTCCGGGAAGCGATCGCGGAACTCGGCCATGAACAGCCACCGCATCATCGACAGCAGCGCGCCGTTGCGCTGGTGCCGGCGGTCGCCGCCGCGGTACGCCGGGCGCAGGAACAGCGAGGCCACCTCGGCATCTCCGGTGTGGTCGGAGCTCAGGAAAAGGGTGTCGATGGTGCGGTGCAGGTCGAGCTGCACCGAGGAGTGGGCGAGCGTGCCCAGCCGGTAATGATAGAAGGGGACTTCGCGCCCCACCTGGCCCTCGATGGCACAGCAGCCGGCCAGGTGGCCGCTGGCCTCGTCCTCGAGCACGAAGAAGTAGTTGCGGCGGTCTGCCGGCACGCGCTCCTCGAAGGCGCTGACCGCCGTGGCAATCCTGGCGGACAGGAAGTCCCGGTTATCGGGTAGCGAGGTGAAGCCCACGCCGGTCTCGCGGGCGATGGCCTGCAACTCGTCCAGGTCCCCCTCGGCGATCGGTCGAATACGCATCACAGTTCTCCCTCGTCGTAGCCGGGATCATCCACGCCGTCTCCCGCCCCGGGCAGGGCCAGCGGCGCGGCGAGCACCGCTCGGCCCTCCTCCACGCCGAGGAGCTCGGCATGCGCCGGCGAGAGCATCAGCTGGCCGGTAGGCGACAGGGTGTAGCGGGCCACCACACAGCGGAAATCCTCGAGTCGTTGGTTGGCGACCATCGCCGGCTCGGCATCCGGCAGGACATGCGGCGGACGAATACGCACCGGGTGCCAGGCAGCCCGGCGGAAGCTGGCGAGCCGCTCACGCTCGGCCTTGATCACCGGCCCCGCATCGAAGATATCCACATGGCGTGAGCGCAGGAAGCCCTCCGCCAGCATCTCTGCCATGGCCGTCTCGTGGTCGGGGTGCTCACGGCCAATGGCCGCCCGTGCCTGGGGGGTCAGCAGCGGAAGATAGAGGGGAAACTGAGGCATTACCTCGGCGATGAAGCTCTTCGAGCGGACCCCGGCCAGGTAGTTGATCTCCTGGTAGTCGCGCACGAAGAAGTGGCGCCCCACGCTGTTCCAGAAGGGCGACCCGCCGGCGGCGTCCAGATAGCCGGGGAAGGCCATCGCCAGAATCTCTGAGAAGCGCTCGGGGTACTGGGCGATGAACATCAGTCGCGCCCGTCGCAGCAGGCTCTCGGCGCTGGTGCCCTTGTAGCGCGGATCCAGTGACAGCGCACACAGCAGGCTCGCCTCGGAGACCTCGTGGGAGAGCGCCAGGGTCTGCACCTCGCGGCGCACGTTGAGCTGCTGCGAGGCGTGGATCAGGGTCTCCTGGCGATAGGTGTAGTAGGCGTCCACGGCACCGGCCTGAGCGCGTACGGTGGCCGTGCCCACCACCTCGCCATGCGCCAGGTCCTCGAGCACGAAGGTGTAGTGCTCGTCGCCGGGAAAGTCCACCTCGAGGGTGAAGGCCTGGCGGGAGCGGGTGAGGCTCTCCTCCAGACGGTCACGGTGGGCCGGCAGGTTGGTCAGCCGCGGGGTGGCGGTACCGGCCAACCGCTCCAGGGCCGGCAGGTCCGTCGGGCGGGCGGGGCGTACGACCAGCATAGCGAGATCTCCAGAGCGAGGGGCATCGCCGGCGGCGCGGCTCACTGGCCGGCCACCAGCCTTGCCACGGCTCGCTCCAGGCGTGCCATGCCCTCGCTGATGTCTGCTTCGGGTATCACCAGCGACGGCGCCATGCGCAGCACGTTGGGGCCGGCAATCAACGCCATCAGGCCCTCCTCGATGGCCAGCGGCAGGATGTCCTTGGCGCGTTCATGGTAGTCCGGCGCCATCTCGGCGCCGATCAACAGCCCCATCCCACGAATCTCCTGGAACACACCGTGCCGACGGTTGATCGCCTCCAGGTGCTCCCGGAACAGGTCGTGACGGCGCCTGACGCCCTCGAGCACCTTCGGAGTGTCGATGAACTCCACGGCCGCCAGCGCCACGGCAGAGGCCAGGGCGTTGCCACCATAGGTGGAGCCGTGAGTGCCCACGGCCATGGCCTTCGCGATGGGGTCGGTGGTGAGCATGGCACCTACGGGGAAGCCACCGCCCAGCGACTTGGCGCTGGTCAGGATGTCCGGCGTCACGTCATAGGTCATGTAGGCATAGAGATCGCCGCTGCGCCCCACCCCGGTCTGCACCTCATCGAAGATCAGCAGGGCATCGTGGGCATCGCAGAGATCTCGCAGCCCCTGGAGGAATTCGGGCGTGGCGGGAATGATGCCGCCCTCCCCCTGCATCGGCTCGACCATCACCGCACAGGTGTCGTCGTCGATCAGGTCGCGGACGCTGTCGAGGTTGTTGAACTCGCCATGCACGATGCCACCTGGCACCGGACCGAACCCCTGGGCGTACTTGGGCTGCCCCCCCACGCTGACGGTAAAGAAGGTGCGCCCGTGGAACGACTGGGAGAAGGAGACGATGCGGTGCTTGTGCTCGCCGTGGTGGTCGTGGGCCCAGCGACGCGCCAGCTTGAGCGCCGCCTCGTTGGCCTCGCCGCCGGAGGAACAGAGGTAGACCTTGTCGGCAAAGGTGCGCTCGACCAGGCTGCGTGCAAGCGAGAGAGCCGGCTCGTTGGTGTAGACGTTGGAGAGGTGCCAGAGCTTGCCCGCCTGCTCGGTGAGCGCCGCGACCAACGCCGGATGACAGTGGCCCAGGGAATTCACGGCGATGCCACCGGCAAAGTCGATGAACTCGCGCCCCTGCTGATCCCACAGCCGACTGCCTTCGCCACGCACCGGGATCACCTGCTGAGGGGCGTAGTTGGGCACCATGTAGTGGTCGAAGTCGACGCGGGTCGGGATATGGCTCATGTCGCTTATCCTTTGCGAGGGGGCGTGGTGGATAGAAGGCTCAGTATAGGGAATCGCCCTTCCAGGCGCTTTCATCGATGGGACAGGGAGTTGCGAAAAAGGCTAGGCTGGGAGCGATGCCTCCAGGGAGACGCTCATGTTCAATACTACCGCCTGGAACAGGCTGCGCTACACCCTCTACGCGCCGGTCTACGATGTCGTGGCCGAGCGCGCTTTCCGTCGCCCACGCCGCGAGGCCCTGTCTCAGGTGATCTGGGCACCCGGTATGCGGGTCCTGCTGGTGGGGGCCGGCACCGGGCTGGACCTGCCCTGGCTACCCAAGGACATCGAGCTCCACGCCACGGACCTCTCCCCGGCCATGGTGCGGCGAGTCGAGCGCCGCGCCGCGACCCTCGGCCGGGACGTGCAGGTCGAGGAGATGGATGCCGAGCGTCTCGCCTTCCCAGACGCCTACTTCGACGTGGTGGTCATGCACCTGATCGTGGCGGTGATGCCCGACCCGTCCCGCGGCCTCGCCGAGGCACGCCGAGTGCTCAAGGATGACGGCCAGCTCTGCGTGATGGACAAGTTCCAGCCCGACGATCACCCCGCCGGACCGATCCGTCGCACCCTCAACGCCCTGACCTCGGCCCTCGCCACCGACATCACCCGCCAGGCCCATCCGCTGCTGGAAGACGCCGGCTTCACCATCGAGCAGGACACGCCGGTGATGATGGGCTCACTGTTCCGCGCCCTGCTGGCGCGACCGGCCCAGACGGATTGACGATCAGTCCAGGCGCTCCTCCCGCGGGGTGACGCCGAAATGGTTGCGGTAGGCGGTGGAGAAATGGGCCGCCGAGGAGAAGCCTGTCAGCATGCCGACCTCTCCCGCTGCGTGGTCGCCTTCGCGCAGCAGGCGGCGGGCGCGCTGTAGGCGCAGGCCCAGATAGTAGCGGCTGGGCACGGCCTGAAGGTGCTTCTTGAACTGCCGCTCCAGTTGGCGTCGGGAGATGCCCAGGTGCTCGGCCAACTCATGGGTGGTCAGAGGCTCCTCGATATTGGCCTCCATCAACGACACCGCCTCGACCAGGCTCTCGGGGGCACGCCCCAGCCGCGAACGCAGCGGGGCGCGTTGGGGCTCGTCCCCCATGCGCACCCGCTCCAGGACGAAATGGGCCGAGACCCGCTCGGCCAGCTCGCTGCCGTGCTGGCTACCGATCAGGGTCATCATCATGTCCATGGCCGCCGTCCCGCCTCCGCAGGTCAGCCGGTCGCGGTCGATCTCGAACAGGTGCCGGGAGAGACGCACTCGCGGGTGATCCCGAGCCATCGCCTCGAAGCGCTGCCAGGGCAGGGTTGCCCGATAACCATCCAGCAACCCTGCCCGGGCCAGGAGCTCGGCCCCCCCGCCGATACCGGCCATCACGCTGCCTGCCCCAGCTAACCGACGCAGCCAGCCCAGCAAGGGGTCGCTCGCCCCCGTGAGCCCGGCGGCACAAACCATCAGCATGTCGAGAGCCTCATCATCACCCACGCGACGCTGGGTCTGTAGCCACTGGCGCGAACCGCTGGTCACCGGCTCGCCCTCGGGGCCGAACAGGGCCACCGAGTAGAGGGGACGACCGGCGAGCTGGTTGGCTACTGCTAGGGGTTCGGTGGCGCAGGCTTCGGCCAGCAGCGAGAAGCCGGGGAGAAGCAGCATGCCAACCTGCCGGGGGGCGGGCAACGAGCGGGAGCGATCGTCAGAGTCGGACATGCGCGTTATGGACCTGGTGGGCCATAGCCCCGACGCACGGGGCGGGAAGGATCGTGTAAGGCGGGCGAACTGCCGGGGCTACGCCGCCGGCAGCCGGAAATTACTGGGCGGTACCGCTGTAAATCAGCATCCCCGCCACCAGCAGGCCAAGCACCACGATCACGATGGGCAGCAGACGCTGCATGGTCTTGGGCGGTGGCTTCTTGGCTTCCGGTTGCCCGGCATCCGGTTCCGGATTCTCGAAATCTTCCGGCTCGGTCACCTCCTTGAGATGGTCGAGTTCCTCTTCCGGTGTCTTGCTCTCTTTGGTGTCCATGGAGTTCTCCTGTTGGGTAAAACGTCCCACCGTGGGTTCGGCCTCGAGCCGAAAACACGGCACCTATAGATTCACGACATCGAAGTCCGCTACGGGGTTCACATCCGCATCATAGTCCACGTCGTCGCGTTCGAAACCGAAGAGCTTGAGAAACTCGTGCTTGTAACCGGCATAGTCGGTGATCTCGAAGAGGTTCTCGGTGGTTACCTTCGGCCATAGCTCCTGGCAGGCCTGCTGCACGTCGTCACGCAGCTCCCAGTCGTCCAGACGCAGACGGCCGGCCTCATCGGCCGCCATCTGGCCGTTCTGCCCTTCAGGTGAGTAGAGATGCTCGCCAAAGAGCCGGTTGAGCTGCTCGATGGTGCCCTCATGAAGGCCCTTCTCCTTCATCACCTTGTAGACCATGGCGATATAGAGCGGCATCACCGGGATGGCAGCGCTGGCCTGGGTGACCACCGACTTGAGCACCGCCACGTTGGCACCGCCGCCGGAGGCCGATAGGCGCTTGTCGATCTCGCCGGCGGCGCGGTCGAGGTCCTCCTTGGCCTTGCCCAGGGCGCCATGCCAGTAGATCGGCCAGGTGATCTCGGTGCCGATATAGCTGAAGGCCACGCTGCGCGCACCCTCCGCCAGGACGCCGGCGCGATCCAGGGCGTCGATCCACAGCTCCCAGTCTTCGCCGCCCATCACTGCGCGAGTGTCCTCGATCTCCTGTTGGGTGGCGGGTTCCACCTCGGCCTCGATAACGGCGTCCTTGTTGGTGTCGATGGCGGTGGCACGGTAGGTCTCGCCGATGGGCTTGAGACTGGAGCGCTTTACCTCCCCGGAGTCCGGCAGCTTGCGCACCGGCGAGGCCAGGGAGTAGACCACCAGGTCCACCTGGCCCAGGTCCTGCTGGATCAGCTCGATGGCCTTCTCGCGGGCCTCGTGGGAGAACGCATCGCCGTTGATCGACTTGCTGTAGAGCCCTTCCTGCTTGGCGAAACGGTCGAAGGCGGCGGCGTTGTACCAGCCGGCAGTACCCGGTTTCTTCTCGGTACCCGGCTTCTCGAAGAACACCCCCAGGGTATCGGCCCCGTAGCCGAAGGCCGCGGTGATGCGCGCCGCCAGGCCGTAGCCGCTGGAGGCACCGATCACCAGCACCCTCTTCGGCCCCTTCGCACTATCCAGACCGCGGGCGCGGGTCGCCTCGATCTGTTCGAGCACGTTCTTCTCGCAACCGACGGGGTGGGTGGTGGTGCAGATGAAACCGCGTACCTTGGGCTTGATGATCACGTGAGACCTCGCTATTTGTGTCGTGGTGGCGGGCAGGTCACATCTGCCCGATCATGCAGTGGAAATGGCTCCATTCTAGCGAGCCTGCCGTGCCCTGTCCGCCCTTGAGCCGAGCCGCAGAGTGGGGCAGGATGCATATCCCGAGATGAGCCCACGTTCTGGAGGCGACCCATGGATGCACAGACACTGGTCGACGAGCGCGGCGAGCTGTGGCTGGCGCTGGCTCCGCTGTGGCTGGAACATGATCCCGGGGAACGCGACTACTCGCGCATGATCGCAGTGATCGAGCGCCATTCGCTGAGCCTCGAGGAACTGGAGTGGATCTTTCGCCTGGAACTCGCCCCGGTGCTGGGGCGCCAGCAGATGTCGATGGTCGGTGAGTGGCGCCGCTTCGACGACTACAAGCTCATGAAACAGCTGGTGGCTCACAACCTGCGCCTCACCGGATGGCGCCGCAAGAGCTGGATGCTGTTCTCGGGCCTGACCACCATGATGACACGCCATCGCTGGAACGAGCTGATGGCACGACTGATGGTGGAACGTGGCGAGATACCCGACGGATAATGGCCCGAGGCGGCCCAACGTAAGGCGCGCTTGTCCCGCCCACGTCACATCTCGTCGAGGGCGAGCTCCAGGGACTCTCGCAGGACTGCCTCGCCGTCCCGCGGCGAGAAGCGGCGAATGACTCTCCCGTCGCGCCCCACCAGAAACTTGGTGAAGTTCCACTTGATGACCCGGGTTCCGAGTATCCCCGGCGCCTCTCGCTTGAGTTCCACGAACAGCGGGTGGGCTCTTGCGCCATTGACGTTCACCTTCTCCATCAGCGGGAAGCTGACCTGGTACTCCCGAGCGCTCAGGGCGCAGAATTCCTCGGCGGATTCCGGCGACTGTCGCCCGAACTGGTTGCAGGGAAAGCCGATCACCATGAAACCCCGATCGCGATAGCGCCGGTAGAGCCTTTCCAGTTCACGCAGTTGGGGGGTAAAGCCACAGTGGCTGGCCACATTCACGATCAGCAGCACCTGGCCACGCAGGGCAGCGAAGTTGAAAGACTCGCCATGGGCGGTTTGGCAATGGTGGTCGTGAATGGACATTGTCGGCACTTGGTAGATTTTGCTGCCCACGATGCCATGCCATCCCGCCGCGCGCCAGTCCGCTGACGCTTCAGGCCCCGGCCGGGCCGCGCTTGAGACGCCGGCGAACCTCGGCGGCGCGGCGCACCAGGCGGCGTCGACGCTCACGCCGCTCCGCGAGACCCAGCGGAGCGTAACGCAGCCGCTCCAGGTCTTGGGCACACTCCTCCAGGGCCGGTCCGGCTCCACCGGCCGCGGGGGCAATGCGGCGCAGGTGGGCCGCGGGCGATTCTCCCGGACGGGGGCCCATTCCGCGCCTTTCCAGCCAGGCCTGCAGCCGAAGCATCAGCACTCGCTCATCCCGCCCCTCGCGGTGGCGGCGCCATCCCAACCGGCCCAGCCACGCCAGCGCCCCCCCGGTCACCAGCAACCCCAGCAGTGCCACGAATGGGCCGCGCCCGGGCGCGAGATTCGCCAGCCAGGCCCAGAATTCGTGTAGCCGAGCGGTCACCCGCGCCATCAGGCCACGGCCCGCCTCGCGCTGGTAGCCGATCACTTCACGCTGCCAACGATATTCCAGGCGCTCCCAGTCCAGGCGCAGGCGGTTGACCCAGCCAATCTCGCGCATGCGCAGGGGCGAGAAAGGCGCATCGGCGAGGAAGGCCTCGCCCCCATCGCCCACTGCCTGGGCCCCCTCTTCGATGCGCTCGGGGGCGATCGCCGCAGTGGGATCGATGCGCTGCCAGGCGCCATCGAGCCAGACCTCGACCCAGGCGTGGGCGTCATAGTCGCGCACCGTGAAATGGCCGTCCGGATGGCGCTCGCCGCCCAGAAAACCTGCCACCACACGGGCGGGGAGGCCCACCGAGCGGGCCAGCACCGCCAGGGCCGAGGCGTAGTGAGTACAGTAGCCGGCGCGGCTCTCGAAGAGGAACTCGTCGACCCGGTCAGCGGAGGTCAGCCGCGGCGGCGACAGAGTATAGCGGAACGGCGCTTCGCCGAAGCGTGCCATGATGGCCGCGAGAAAGGCACGTGGATCGCCGCCGCTCTCGTGCCAGAGCGTCTCGGCCAGCGCCCGGGTGCGGGTATTGCCCTCCGGCGGCAGCATGGCATGCCAGGCGGAGCCTGCGGGGTCAGGGTTGGCCGGCGCCAGCCCGGTGCTGTCGAGGCGCAGCAGGCTACGCGAGGCCAGCGGCGCGGAGCCCTCCAGGGTGCCATCGGCCAGGAAACGCTGGGGGTCATCCGTTGCCAGGGGGGCGCCCAGCGACGGCCGCCACGGGCGGCTATCGGGCTCCAGCAGCAGCTCCATCTCGAAGCGTGGCGCCCCATCGAGCCAGGGCGAACGACGCCCCTCGGCCACAAAATCCCCCACCGGCCGGCCTAGCGTCGCGGCCAAGCGCTGCGGCGTGGCCCGGGTCCAGCGTTCACCGTCGAAGTCGGGCAGGGTATAGACCCGCCAATAGCGCTCGGCCGGGGCCGGCTCTCGCCCCTCGAAACTCACCCGGAAGGCGCGGGCGTCGCTGCGCGACAGCTGGGCGATGTCGCCGGGAGCGATCTCATCGGTCAGCCCGGTGGAGGCACGATCCGCCTGAGGCAGGTTCCACAGCGGCCCGAGACGCGGGAAGGCGAGGAAGAGCAGCACCATCAGCGGCGCCGAGAGCCCCAGCAGCCAGGCGGTCTCGCGCCAGGCCTGGCGGGCGCCGCTGGCCCCGGAGAGCCATACCAGCGACTGCACCAGCCAGGCCAGGGTCAGCAGGGCGCCCAGGGCCATGGGGATCCCCTGATCGTGCAGGAAGGCCACGGTGATGGCGACCAGCCCGATCAGCACCACCACACGGCCGTCGCGGCGACTGTGGGTCTCGAGGAGCTTGAGCAGATAGATCCCGAGCAGCAGACCGATCAACCCCTCCATGCCGTGCAGGGTGCCGTACTGCAGCCAGAGCGCGACCAGCACTCCGGCCACCGCCACCAGGCGCAGCAGGATCCCTGCTCGGGGCAGACGCCGGCGAAGCTGGAAGTGGCGATAGCCGGCCACTGCCAGCGCAAGCCCCGCCAGCCAGGCCGGCATCCAGGCCAGGTGCAGGGCCAGCACGAAGCACTGGCCGATGAACAGCTGGCGTAGCATGGCGCCGCTCAGCGCCTTGCCGTCGGCCAGCACCGCCGGCGTGGATGCCGCCCCGGCCCACCGCCGTTGGCGTTTCATGGCACCCCCCCGACGGCCTGTTTCGCCAGGGCCGGGTCGAAGCGGGCCAGGGCCTCCAGGGCGGCGCGGCGCTGGCCGGGTCCCTCCCCCTGTGGCAGGGTCTCGCCGGGCAGGCGCAGTCCATAACGGTCACCGGCTCGGTGGTGGGCCAGCACCCTGGCGCAGAGCAGCGACAGCCGGCGCTCCGGGTCACCGCGGCAGCTGTCGTAGTCCAGCCACAGCTGCTGGCGGGGCGGTACGCTGAAGGCCTTGGCCGCCAGCACCCCGGTGCGGCTCCACTGCTTCCAGGCCAGCCGTGCCGGGCTGTCGCCGGGCTCGGCGCGGCGCAACCCGGCAAAATCGGTAGCCTCCAGGCCGACACCGGCAAGGCGGTGGCTCGACACCTCGTCGTCCAGGGGCTGCGGGTAGACCAGCAGCGACTCGCGGCACTCGAGCCAGGCCAGGGCACGCACCAGCCCCAGCGGCCAGCGCGTTTCCAGGCGCAGCAACGGCAGCGCCTGCACGCCGCGCCGCGGTGCCGCCAGGGCCAGGACCGTCTCGCCCTGCCCTTCTGGCAGGTCGACCTGGGCCGAGGCCTCCCCAGCGTGAAGTGACAGGGCGGCACGCGGTCGGCCACCGGCGAAGACCGCCCCGATGCGCGCCTCGCCGCCGGCGAAGACCTCCCGGGGCAGTCTCAGTGTCACCGAGACGCCGAGCAGGTTGTACCAGGCACGCAGCAGAGCCACTACCGCCAGGCCGAATAGCCAGAAGGTCAACACATAGGCGAGGGTATTCTGGTAGTTGATACCGAACAGCAGCAGCAGCAGGACCAGCGCTAGCCAGCCAAACCCGAAACGGGTCGGCAGCAGGAACAGGCGACCCTGAGGCAGCGGCAGGCCCGGTGCGATCGCCACGCGCCGCCACCAGCGCTGGCGGCGCGACTCACCCAACGCGGCTGCCATCGGCTACCCCATCACCGGCACACGGGCCAGCAGATGGTGAGCCAGGGCCTCGCCCTCCTCGCGGCGGCCGCTGCTCAGTCGGTGTCCCGTCACCGGCACCCATACCGCCTGGACATCCTCGGGCAGCACGTGGTCACGCCCCTCGAGCAGTGCCCAGCCTCGGGCCGCGTGCAACAGCGCCAGCACGCCACGGGTGGAGAGCCCCCAGGCCAGCTCCGGATGATCGCGGCTGGCGGCGGCCAGGGCCTGAACGTAGTCGAGCAGCGCCTCCGCCACATGGATGTCGTCGAGGCGTGCCTGCCAGGCGCGCAGCCGCTCGGCATCCAGCAACACCGGCAGGGCATCGAGGCGCACTCGGCCGGCCCGGCCGCGCAAGATCTCGCGCTCGGCGCCAGGGTCGGGATACCCCAGCGAGAGTCGCATCAGGAAGCGGTCGAGCTGAGACTCGGGCAGTGCGAAGGTGCCCGCCTGCTCCTGGGGGTTCTGGGTGGCGATGACGAAGAAGGGGTCAGGCAGCGGGCGCGTCTCACCCTCCACGGTGACTCGCCCCTCCTCCATGGCCTCGAGCAGGGCGCTCTGGGTCTTGGGGGTGGCACGGTTGATCTCGTCGGCCAGCACCACGTCATGAAAGACTGGGCCGGGATGGAAAGTGAAGCGCGCCTCGCGGGGGTCGAACACCGACACCCCCAGCACGTCGGCGGGCAGCAGGTCACTGGTGAACTGCAGGCGCTGCATGTCGAGCCCGGTGACCCGAGCCAGGGCCTGAGCCAGGGTGGTCTTGCCGAGCCCGGGCAGGTCCTCGATCAGCAGGTGGCCACGGCACAGCAGACAGCAGAGCGCCAGGCGCACCTCACGGGACTTGCCCAGCACCACGCCTTCCACCGCCGCGGCCACCGCGTCGAGCGCATCGAGCCGCTCCGGACGATTCATGACGAGCCCTCCAGCAGGCCGGTGGCCAGCAGCGCCAGTACCGCCTGACGGGTGTCCGGGGTTACGCCGTCGAGGGCTAGCGCCTCGCCCGGGGAGCGCCAGAACACCTCGGCCACCTCCTCGACCTGCAGCGTCAGGGGGCCGTCATGGTCGACCAGGAACAGGCTGCCGTGGATATGGTTGCCCCCCTCGGCGTGAACGAAACTGCCGGCGGAACGCAGGGCCACTCCGCGAATCCCCAGCTCCTCGGCCAGTTCACGACGAGCGGCCAGATGCTCTGCCTCGCCGGCGCCCACCACGCCGCCGGCGGCCAGGTCCAGACCGCCGGGAAAGACCTCCTTGATCAGCGTACGCCGCTGCACACAGATCTCGCCTCGAGCATTGCGCACCACGATGTAAGTGGCTCGATGCCAGAAGCGAAAGCGACGCATGGTGTGACGCCAGGCGCTGCCGCAGGGGCGATTTCTGGCATCCACCAGTTGGATGCGCTCGCGGGCGATATGCGGCGCCGGCAGAGCCGTGCCGCGCTGGAGCTGGGTCATGGGCACCTCCCGGGGACATGCCACCAGCCTACCCAGTCGGTGCCACGGCGTCACGTTGACCGGGACGGCGGGTGCCACCATGCTCAAGACATTCCTCGCTTCCTGGAGGTGCGCCATGCCCGACCATGCCCCCCGCACCCGGTTGGCCACCCATGAGGTGGCCCACGGACCCGACTCACCCGGCGACCGCGACCTGCTGTGTGACGACCTTGTCCTGAGCGAGACCCTGGCCAGGGAGGCGCCGAGCTGGGTCGCTCGACGGCTGGCCCCGCTGGGGCGCGAGGTCGGCAGCGAGCGTGTCCAGGCACTTGGTGAAGCCGCCAACCGTCACCCGCCGGAACTGCGACTCTTCGACCGCTATGGCCGGCGTCTGGATGAGGTCACCTACCACCCCGCCTATCATGACCTGATGCGCCTCGCCATCGAAGGCGGCTGGCACGCCGTGGCCTGGCAGGAGGAGGGCCGTGGCGGCCACCAGGCCCATGTGGCGGCCCTCTATCTGATGACCCAGGCCGAACCCGGGTTCTGCTGCCCCATCACCATGACCCACGCCGCCATGCCGGTGCTGCGCCAGTCGGAGGCGGCGGAGGCGCGCTGGGCCCCGGGGCTGCTGGCCCGAGAGTATGACCCCCGCGCCCTGCCGGCCGCCGGGAAGTCGGGCCTGACCTTCGGCATGGCGATGACCGAGAAACAGGGCGGCAGCGATGTACGCACCAACTCCACCCGGGCCGAGCCCGCCGAGGACGGCTGGCGGCTCACCGGCCACAAGTGGTTCTGCAGCGCCCCTATGTCCGACGCCTTCCTGACCCTGGCCCAAACCGGCGAGGGGCTGGGATGCTTTCTGGTACCGCGCTTCACCCCGGACGGCGAGCGCAACGCCATCGAGCTGCAGCGGCTCAAGGAGAAGTGCGGCAACCGCGCCAACGCCTCGGCGGAGATCGAGTACCGCGGCGCTTGGGCCGAGCTCATCGGGCCACCCCACCGCGGCATCGCCACCCTCATCGAGATGGTACAGCAGACCCGCCTGGACGCCGCCACCGCCCCGGTGGGCATGATGCGGCAGGCTCTCGAGGAGGTGTGGCGGCATGCCCGACAGCGACACGCCTTCGGTCGCCCCCTGGCCGCACAGCCGCTTATGCGCAGCGTGATCGCCGACCTGGCCATGGAGGTGGAAGCGGGGCTCGCCCTGGTGATGCGCAGCGCACGGGCATTCGACGGCGCGGCCCGGGGTCACGAGGACGAGCGCGCTCTGGCCAGGCTGCTGCCCGCGCTGGCCAAGTACTGGCACAACAAGCGCGGCCCCGGCTTCATGGCCGAGGCCATGGAGTGCCTCGGCGGCACCGGCTACGTGGAGGAGGCCCCGCTGGCACGGCTCTACCGCGAGGCGCCGGTCAACTCGATCTGGGAGGGGTCGGGCAACGTGATCTGCCTGGACGTGCTGCGGGTGCTGGCTCGGCACCCGGCGTCAGTGGCGGCGGTGATGGAGATGCTGGCACCCGCTCGCGGGAAGGACCCACACCTGGATGCCGCTCTGGCCGACCTGGAGAAGGACCTGGCCGAGCCACCCGAGAGGCTCGAACCCCGGGCCCGCTGGCTGGTTCAGCGCCTCACTCAGTGCCTGCAGGCCAGCCTGCTGTTGCAGGGCCCGGCCGAGGTCGCTGATACCTTCTGCGCCGCGCGGCTGGGCAGCGAGACCGGCCCGGCCTACGGGATCCTGCCCAGTGGCGCCCCCGTCGGGACCCTGCTGGAACGCATCGCATCCTGAGTCGCCCCCAACTCGAGGATCGCCTCGGCGGGCATCGGCCGGGCCAGCCCATAGCCTTGAACATGGGTGCAGCCGAAGCACTCGAGTAGCGCCAGGCTGGCGGGATCCTCCACTCCTTCGGCCACTACCCGAATACCGAGCCGCCGTCCGAGCAGGGCCACCGCCTCGACGATGGCGGCATCCTGGGACTCCTCATGGAGCTGCTGCACGAAGCTGCGATCCACCTTCAACTCACTGATCGGCAGAAGCTGCAGCCGCGACAGTGACGAGAAGCCGATACCGAAGTCATCCACCGACAACTCCAGCCCCCCGAGGCAAAGCCTTGCCGCTACCTCACTGCCCAGCAGCTCGTCGTACATGGCGGCGGTTTCGGTGATCTCCAGCACCAGCGGCGGGTCGCCGAGGTTGCGGTGTCGCGTCAGGGCCAGCAGCTCGGGAGACATCAGATCGTCGGCGGTGACATTCACCGACAGCGATGGCACCACTCCCTCGCGCAGCCAGTGCGCCGCATCGGCCTGGGCTCTGGCCAGCACATGGCGGGTCAAGTGTTTGCCCTGGTCGCGGGATAGCAGTGGCAGAAAGGCGGCGGGACCAATCAGGCCGAGGCTAGGGTGCGCCCAGCGCACAAGCGCCTCGACGCCACTGAGCCGGCCCGTAGCGAGTTCGAACTGAGGCTGGTAATGAAGAGTGAGTTCGTTGCGGCTAAGCGCCTGGTCGAGCTCGGCGCTGGTGAAGAGAGGCTCCCCCCTCCCCTCGACCGGTGCCCGACAGCCAATCCGCAGATCGTCAAGGCAGCGACGCAGCTCGGCCAACCGCATGGGTTTGTCCAGGCAGCCCAGCATCTGCAGCCCCAGGGTCCGGCCCACTCGCTCGGCGATCCGCGCGATCTTGCGCTCCACCCCCGAGAGCAGCAGCACCCAGCCCCGATAGCCGATGGCGTCGAGACGGCGCAGCAGTTCAATACCGTCCTCGCCGCCGAACTCCAGCCCCATCACCACCAGGCGCGGTGAGCGAGCCGCCACCGAGGCCATCAGTGCGCTGGATTGCTGGTGGTAGCGGGTCTCCAGCCCCAGCAACTCGAGCTGCAGGGAGAGCACAGCGGCGACGTCCGAGTCTGCCTCAAGGACCAGCGCCAGGGGCGCTGGAGACGTATCGTTCATCAATGGTGCTTCCGGGCAATGATTACCTGAGACTAGCACCGCGGGGAAACTGCCACACCCTGGACGCATCACCCCGCCTCAACGCAGCGGCTGACTCAGGCCAGGGGGCCGGCCACGACGCGCAGGGCCAGGGCCAGCAGCAGCAGCCCGGTGATGCGGTTGAGCCAGTGGGAGCGGGCCTGCAGCCAGGGCAGCACACGGGAGTGGGATAGCCCCAGGGCCACCAGCACATACCAGGCCCCATCGATGATCATCGCCGTGAGCACGATGATGGTCTTGGCCGCCAGGCTCATGTCGGGCGTGACGAACTGGCTGAGGAGTGCAATGAAGAAGAGGATCAGCTTGGGATTGCCCAGCGCCACCAACACGCCTTCGCGGGCCGCCTGGCGTCGGGTGGTAGGCAGTGTCGCCGCCTCCAGCGGGCCCGCACGACCGGCGCGCAGCGCCTTGACGCCCAACCATGCCAAATAGGCTGCTCCCGCCCAGGTAATCGCTTGAAATAGCGCCGGCTCGCGCACGATCAGCGCCCCCAGGCCCCAGACGGTGAACAGCGCGTAGAGCCCCACTCCCAGGGCGTGGGATAGCCCAGCCACCACACCGGGAGCTCGGCCACCGCCCAGGGTATGGCGCAGCACCAGCGCCAGGCTGGGCCCCGGTGACATGGCACCCATGGCGCATATCGCGACCAGGGAGAGCCAGAGTGACAACGGCATGGGAGTATCGGTCTCTCAGCGGTGGAACTGCTTCTCGCGCTCCGGCTGCCACAGAATGGCATCCACGCGTAGCTGGGCCTGACCGCCATCCGGCAGCGGCCAGTCGATCACATCGCCGATACGCAAGCCGATCAGCCCCGCCCCCACCGGCGCCATGACCGAGATACCATCCTCGGTGGTAGCCAGCGCGTGCGGGTAGACCAGGGTGCGGATCATCTGGCGATTGCGGGCCAGGTCGGTGAACTGGATGCGGCTGTTCATGCTGACCACGTCCTCGGGGATGTCCTCGGGATCGATGACCTCGCCGCGCTCGAGCTCCTCCTCGAGGGCCTCGGCTACGAAGCGGTCCTTGTCACTGGCTGCGTCGATAAGGCGCTGCAGCCGCTCGGCATCCAGCCGGTTGATGATGATGGGGGGACGCGAGGACATGAGACACTCCTTGAGCCGGTCAATGGTAACTTGACGCTGTGCGGGTCAACCAAATAAAACAGCCCTCCATCCGCGGGCGGACGAAGGACTGTGAACTCTCTACATCATAATCCCTGGCGGCCCCGGTTGTAAGGCTCAAGATGCAAAGCCCGGGTCACTGCCGGCGTGAGGAAGAGGTCCAGCGAACCACCAGACCCAGCACCACCAATACAAGGCCCACGAAGGCCACCGGGTTCCAGGCCTGCCAACCATAGAGCCCCAACACTAGCCCCAGGACGACCAGGATCCAGGCGAAGCCTCTTACATTCATGCGTGCCTCCTCGGCATGGGGAAAGACCTCAGCATGGCGCTGTGGCAAGGCAGGTTCAAGCCGAAATCGAGCCAGGTCTCGAGGGGCACCAGCCACGGGACTGACCGGTGGACAGGATCTTCCGCTGGGAGGCAGATTCAGCGGCCCATACAGGCAGGCTCGCGCGTGAGACCCTAGCCTCGGCAACGGCCGTCATGCTGCCCTAGCCCCCACCCCATGGCGCAGGTCCATCAGGAAAGCAGACGCCCCCTCGTCCACCGTACCGAAGGCTGCGCAGGTCATTGCGCGCCATGGCCGGCATCATGGTGCATGATCTAGATAGGGATAAAGTGAACAGCCGCCCGTAGGCGGCTGTATCGGATCTTATCAGGCTGGTACCGGCGGTCGGACTCGAACCGACAAGGGGTTGCCCCCGGCGGATTTTGAATCCGCTGCGTCTACCAATTCCGCCACGCCGGCAACGCGAGAGGCATTATACGTGGGCCCGTTGGCAGGTCAATCGTGGACCTGACTTCGCGCCATCGAGCCGGTATCCTAGTTCGCTTGCCCAGAACCACCGGATTCCGATACCGCCCATGCAGCGCGCCGACTTCCATTTCGAGCTTCCTGACGACCTGATTGCCCGCTACCCCTCGGAGCAGCGTAGCGACTGCCGTCTGCTCTGCGTAGAGGGCGACACCGGCGAACTGTCCCACCGTCGGTTCCCGAACCTCCTCACGCTGCTCGAGCCCGGCGACCTCCTGGTGTTCAACGACACCCGCGTGATCCCGGCGCGGCTGCACGGCCACAAGGCCAGCGGCGGCCGGGTGGAGATGCTGCTGGAGCGACCTCTCGATGCCCATCGCGGCCTGGCCCACCTGCGCTCGAGCAAGTCACCGAGGCCCGGCACAGAGCTGATCTTCGAGGGTGACATCCGCGCCGTGGTGGAGGGTCGCCACGATGCCCTGTTCGAGCTGCGCTTCCTGGGCGACACGCCAATGATCCAGCTGCTGGAACAGCATGGCCATATGCCGCTGCCGCCCTATATCGATCGCAAAGACGAGCTCGCCGACCGCGAACGTTACCAAACCGTCTACGCCCGCCGCGACGGCGCCGTGGCCGCCCCCACTGCGGGGCTCCACTTCGACGAACCGCTGCTCGACGCACTGGCCGAGAGGGGGGTGGAGCGCGCCTTCGTCACCCTGCACGTGGGCGCCGGCACCTTCCAACCGGTACGCGTCGACGACATCCGTGAACACGCCATGCACAGCGAATGGCTGGAGGTGGGCGAGGAGACCTGCGCCAAGGTGCAGGCGGCACGCGCTCGCGGCAAGCGGGTGATCGCCGTGGGCACCACCAGCGTGCGCTGCCTGGAGAGCGCCTGCGCCAATAGCGAGAGCGGCGAGATCGCGCCCTATCGCGGTGAGACCGATATCTTCATCTACCCGGGTTACGAGTGGCGCTGCGTGGACGCCCTGATCACCAACTTTCACCTGCCGGAGTCCACCCTGCTGATGCTGGTCGCCTCCTTCGCGGGTTTCGAGACCACCCTGGCGGCCTATGCCGAGGCGGTGGCCGAGCGCTACGCCTTCTTCAGCTATGGCGATGCGATGTTTTTGACACGCAAGAGTTCCTGACCCGCAAGCAACGCTGAGATCGATCATGCGCAAAGAATGCTTCATGAACTTCGAGCGCCTGGCCAGCGACGGCCGGGCGCGCCGCGGCCGCCTTACCTTCCCTCGCGGGACGGTAGAGACACCCGCCTTCATGCCGGTGGGCACCTACGGCACCGTCAAGGGAATGACCCCGGTCTCCGTGGAGGAGATCGGCGCCGAGATCATCCTCGGCAACACCTTCCATCTCTGGTTGCGACCCGGCATGGAAGTGATCGAGGGCCACGGTGACCTGCATGACTTCGCCCAGTGGCAGAAGCCGATCCTTACCGACTCTGGCGGCTTCCAGGTCTTCTCGCTTGGCGCCATGCGCAAGATCACCGAGCAGGGCGTGCACTTCCGCTCGCCGGTGGACGGCGCCAAGGTGTTCATGGGACCGGAGGAGTCCATGGCGGTGCAGCGCTCGCTGGGCTCCGATGTGGTGATGATCTTCGACGAGTGCACCCCCTATCCGGCCACCGAGAAGGAGGCGCGCCTCTCCATGGAGCGCTCGCTCCGCTGGGCCGGGCGCTCGCGAGAGGCCCACGGCACTTCGCCCTCGGCGCTGTTTGGGATTGTACAGGGGGGCATGTACCCCCAGCTGCGCGAGGCATCTCTCAAGGGACTGCTCGAAATCGGCTTCGACGGCCTGGCCATCGGCGGCCTCTCGGTGGGCGAGCCCAAGGAGG
>CAYWBG010000027.1:0-22236 GCA_964456005.1 uncultured Halomonas sp. | reverse complement strand
CGCTCGGCGCTCGGCGCTCGGCGCTCGGCGCTCGGCGCTCGGCGCTCGGCGCCTACTCTTCCACAATCGTGTAGGAGTGCGTCATCTCGACGCCGCCCTTTACCAGCATGATCGATGCGCTGCAGTACTTCTCGGCGGAGAGCTCCACGGCGCGAGCCACCTGCTTCTCCTTGAGGCCCTTGCCGGTCACGGTGAAGTGCACGTGGATCTTGGTGAAGACGCTGGGTACGGCGTCGGCGCGCTCCGCTTCGAGGCTCGCCACGCAGTCGGTGACCGGGACGCGGGATTTCTCGAGGATCTCCAGCACGTCGAAGGAGGTGCAGGCGCCCATGCCCATGAGCATCATCTCCATGGGGCGCGGGCCGGTGTTGCGGCCGCCGTGGTCGGGCGGGCCGTCGATCACCACGCTGTGGCCGCTGCCGCTTTCGGTCACAAACTGACGACCATCGGTCCATTTCACAGTGGCTTTCATGATTCGGGTCTTCCCTCTTGGTGGCAAGGTTGCTCGGGGCTATATTCCGTCGACAAGCCTTCATGGGGGCGCCATGAACCCCTCCCTGGGGGCTACCTAGACCCTGCTGCGCTCTCGCATCCTGCTTCGCTTGCAGGTCCAGTGCTGGCCATCCATGGCCAGCCCGTTCGGAGCAGTGCTCCTTACCCCTGGTCCACGGACCCCCTTTCCAGCTTGTCCTCGGTGCCCCTCGCAGTTGAGAACGGCATTGATTGGGTCGTCTCGCAGGTTCGGCAGCATAGCAGCTACGCTGCCCGTGCTCAGCCCCGCAGGCGCCGGTCGAGCTCGGCCAGCCGTTCGGGGGTGCCTACGTCGACCCACTGGCCGCGATGGTGGTGACCGCCTACCCGGCCCGCTGCCATGGCGCGGCGAAGCAGCGGCGCCAGGGCGAAGGCGCCGGGGGGCTCGTCAGCCACCAGCGCCGGGTCGAGCAGGCTGATGCCGGAGAAGGTGAGGCGCGGCTCGCCCTCGGCGTGTACGCGTCCATCACTGGCCAGGTAAAAGTCGCCGGCTGGGTGGTGGTCAGGGTTATCCACCAGCGCCAGCTGGGCCAGGTCGCCTGCGCCAAGCGTGAGGCGGGCCGGATCCAGGTCGCACCAGATGTCTCCGTTGACCAGCAGGAAGGGTGCCTCGCCGAGCAGCGGCAGGGCCTGGCGTATGCCGCCACCGGTTTCCAGTGGCGTGGCCTCTCGGCTCCAGGTGATGTGCACCCCGTTTTCGCTGCCATCGCCCAATGCCGCGATGATCTGCTCGGCTCGGTAGCTGACGTTGATCACCACCTCGGTGATGCCCGCCGTGCACAGGCGCGCCAGGTGGTGCACGATCAGCGGCTGGCCCGCCACCGGCAGCAGCGGCTTGGGGCAGCGGTCGGTGAGCGGGCGCATGCGAGTGCCGAGCCCCGCGGCCAGGATCATCGCCTTCATGGCGTCTCCCCAAGCCGTGCCATCAGGGTTGGACGGAAGGTCTCGGCCAGCCACCCCTTGAAGGCGTCGTGCCCATCGAGCCCCGCCAGGCTGTCCTCAAGGTGGCTGAGGAAATGCGGCAGCCGCTCGAGATAGCCGGCCTTGGCGTCGCGCAGGGTCAGCCGGCAGAAGATCCCCAGCACCTTGAGCGAGCGCTGGGCGGCCATGGCCTGGGCCTGGGCCAGGAAGGTGGCCGCCTCCACGCCTGCGGGCAGGCGAGCGTCGGCCACGGCGCGCTGTCGGAAGACCTCCACCCAGGCGGCGAAGCGCGCGGCGTCGAAGCGGCAGTAGCGGCCGCGCAAGAGCGAGACCAGGTCGTAGCTGATTGGGCCGGCCACCGCGTCCTGAAAGTCGATCAGGAAAAGGGTGTCTTCGTGGACCATCAGGTTCATGGCGTCGAAGTCGCGATGCACCGTGACGGCCGGCTGGGCGAGGGCCGAGTCGACCAGCGCCTCGCGCAGCGCGGACCAGCCCGGCGGCGTCTCCAGGCCCAGCCATTCGCTCAGACACCAGTCGGGGAAGAGGTCCAGCTCGCGGCCCAGCAGGGCCGCGTCGTAGGCGGGCAGCCCGGTTGGCCCCGCGCGTTCCTGAAGCGCATGGATCAGCACCATAGCACGCTCGTGCCAGGCCAGGGTGGCCGCGTCGCTCTCGCTGCCGAAGCAGTGCTGCAGGGGGGTATCGCCCAGATCATCGAGCTCCAGGAACCCCAGGGCCAGGTCCACTCCGTGAAGCCTCGGCACCGGCAGGCCCGCCTCGGCCCAGCGTCGGGCGATGGTCACGAAGGGGCGGCTGTCTTCCTGGGTCGGCGGGGCGTCCATCAGTATTCGCGTGGTGCCGTTGGGCAGGTGCAGGCGATAGTAGCGGCGAAAGCTGGCGTCACCGGCGGCCAGGTGTAGGTCGATCTCACCGGGCGTCAGGCCGTGGCGCTCGGCGGTCCACTGGCGCAGCGAGTCGAGGCGCGAAGGGGCGTCGGACATGGTCGGGCTGGCTCCCTGGTCGGGGTGGCGGGTCGGTTGACGGCCGCGAGGGGCCGCCGCATGCTGGGCGCAACGTGATTCCCTTCCGGCAGGACAGGTCGGGCGCGGCCTGTATAATACCGATTCACCCCGCCAAGGACATCGAGGAACATGGGTAAGCGACTCTCATGGACGGCCCTGGCCGGCCTGGCGACCCTGAGCCTGGTCGCGGCTCCGCTCGCCGCGGCTCCCTCCGACTCCCTGCCGGCCGAGTCGCTGGATTTTCGCCCCTGGGGCGATGATCCCCCCGCCGGCGAGCTGTGCCGCGGCGTCTATGTGATGCCCGACTACCGCCTGCCCGAGCCCCCGTCGGGGCGAGTTTCCACCGAGTCCGACAGCGCCAGTTACGACGAGGAGGGCGAGACGATCCTGCTCGGCGAGGTGGTCCTGCGCCGCGACACCTCCCAGCTCGAGACCCCTGAGGTGCGGGTACCCGCCAGCCGGGAGCGTGTCTTCGCCGAGGGGCCGCTGGCGCTGCGCGACCAGAACCTGCTGGTGCGCGGCGGCGGCGCCGAGCTCTCGCTGGTCAGCGATGCCGCGCGCATCGATAACGCCCACTATGTCATCCATGATCGACACCTGCGCGGCGATGCATTGCAGCTCGAACGCCTGGAGGACGGCCGCTACCGGCTCTCCTCGGCGAGCTTTACCACCTGCGACCCGGGCGATGACCTCTGGCGGCTGGTGGGGGGGGACGTGGTGCTCGACCGCGAGAGCGGCTTCGGCACCGCCCGGCACGCGCGGCTGGAGGTGGGCCGGGTGCCGGTCTTCTACTGGCCCTGGGTGCGCTTCCCCATCGATGATCGGCGCCACACCGGTTTTCTGTGGCCGGCCTTGGGAATCTCTAGCGACGCCCTGGACTATGCCCAGCCCTTCTACTGGAGCATCGCGCCCAACCACGACGCCACCATCACGCCGCGCTGGATCACCGATCGCGGCCTGCTGCTGGGGGGCGAGTACCGCTACCTCTTTCCCGGCGATGCCGGTCAGATCGAGGGCGCCTTCCTGGGCAGCGACGACGGCGGCTCCAGCGACGACCCCAACGCCGCCTCGCGCCGCTTCGAGGGCGAGGACCGCTGGTATGTCGACTATCGTCACGCCGGGCAATTCGATGCACGTACCCACTACCAGCTGCGCTACGGGGCGGCCAGCGACGGGCGCTACTTCGACGACTTCGGCAGCAACTTCGCCGAGCAGAACACCTCCTCCATGTCGCGCCTGGCACAGCTTGATTACCGTGGCGACACCTGGCGTCTCGACGCCCGGGCCCAGGGCTTCCAGAAGCTCGACGACCCGCTGGCCGATCGCGACAAGCCCTTCTATCGTCTGCCCAGCCTCTCCGCCAATGCCCGCTGGTCCCAGGACACTGGTTTCTATCAGCAGTGGGGCTCCAACTACAGCTACTTCTGGCGCGATGTGAACGAGAGCCGGGTGCCTCTGCGTGAGTCCGCCACCGGCTCGCGCCTGCATATTTCTCCGGCGGCGGGCTGGCGCTGGGACGAGAGCTGGGGCCACCTGGAACCGCGCCTGGAGTGGCTGGCCACCGCCTATGAGCTCGACTACGGTGAGCGCGATACTGATCGCGATACCCGTCCGACGCGAGAGGTACCCGTCGTCTCCGTGGATGGCGGCCTGGTCTTCGAACGGGAACTGGAACTCGGCGGTCAGGACCACCGCCATACGCTGGAGCCCCGCGCCAACTACGCCTATGTGCCAGCCCGGGATCAGACCGAGTTCCCCGACTTCGACAGCGGCGAGCGCGCCTTCTCCTGGAACCAGCTGTGGTCGCCGCACCGCTTCTCTGGCAGCGATCGCGTCGGAGACCTCAATCGCCTCTCCCTGGGCGTGGAGTCGCGGCTTCTGGAAGACGAACGCGGCCGTGAGCGCGTTTCCGTGGGCCTGGGCCAGGCCTACTACGTCGAGGATCGCACCATCGACATCGATGGCGATCCCGACGTGATTCCCGACCCCGATCACGACTTTCAGGGCTGGTACCGGGCGACCCGGGATCGCTCCCCGGTGGTGGCGCGTGCGGACTGGCGGATCACCGATCGCTGGCGCACCCGCTGGCAGTGGCTCTACGACGACAATTTCGAGCAGACCGAACGCACCTCCCTGGACCTGCAGTATCGCTCCCCGGCGGGACACGCGTTGAACCTCGGCTATCGTTGGGAACTCCAAGGCTTCGATCCCTCGGCGGAGCCGGGAGACGATGAGTTCCGCGACTTCGACCGTGAGGAGTTCGACCTGTCGTTTGCCTGGAAGGCCAGCCACCGGTTGGACATGATCGGCCGCTTCCTCTACGACCACACCAACGACCGCGCCCTGGAGCAGCTGGCGGGTGTGCAGTGGAACGACTGCTGCTATGGTCTGCAGCTGGTCTGGCGGGAGTGGGTCGACGACAACGACACGGCGCGGGTGGATGACGACTTCACCGATCGCGGAATCTTCCTGCGCTTCGTATTCAAGGGCCTGGGCGGCGTGGGCCGCGAGGCCGACAGTTACTTCGAGGAGGCCATCCCGGGCTATCGCGCCACCGCCTTCTGACCCGGGCAGCCCCCAGCAGAGAGGAACGATGAGAGACAACACGACAATGCGTAGTCGACGCACCACCCGTCTGGGTGCCGGCCTGCTGATGGCCCTGTGCCTCGGCGGTTTGCCCCTGGTCGGCCAGGCACAGGACTTCCAGTCCACGGAGCGCCAGTCCCTGGACCGTATCGTGGCGGTGGTCAATCAGGGCGCCATCATGCACAGCGAACTGGAGGAGCGCATCGCCCAGGCTCGTAGCCAGCTCACCGCCCAGCAGATCGACCTGCCCTCGGAACGCGTGCTTCGCGAGCAGGTGCTGGAGCGCATGATCGTCGAGGAGATCCAACTGCAGCTGGCTCGCGATGCCGGCCTCTCCATTGATGATACCGAGCTCAATCGCCAGGTGCGCGACATTGCCGAGAGCAATGGTATGACCCTGGATCAGTTCGCCGATGCCCTGGAGGCCGACGGCCTGACGCTGGCCTCCGTTCGCGAGGATATCCGCCGTGAACTGGTGGTGCGTGAGCTGCAGCAGCGCCGGGTGGGCAGCCGTGTCAATCTCTCCGAGCGAGAGGTGGAGCGCTTCATGGAGCAGCAGGGTGCCAGCCGCGAACAGGCCCAGCAGGCGCTGTTTCAGCGCAAGGCCAACGAGGAACTGGAGTTGTGGCTCCAGGAGATCCGCTCCCAGGCCTTTGTCGACAACCGCCTCGACGGCCGCTGATGGTCAGCTCCGGCCCCGTCATGGCGCTGACCACCGGCGAGCCTGCTGGCATCGGGCCGGAGCTGGCCGCGATGCTGGCGGTTCAGCCAAAGCCACTCGCTCGCGTGGTCGCGGTGGGCGACCCCATGCTGCTCGCCGAGCGTGCCACTCGGATCGGGCTTGATCTTGAGCTGGTCGAGCTCTCCCCGGGCCAGGCGGTGCCCGATGCCACCCCCGGGCGGCTGCCTGTCTGGCCGGTTGCGCTGAGTACGCCCTCGCGGCCCGGCGTTCTGGCCAAGGCCAATGCCGACTACGTGCTGGAGACCCTGGACGTGGCCATCGAGGCCTGCCGCCTTGGCCACGCCGACGGCATGGTCACCGCGCCGCTGCATAAGGGCGTGATCCTCGATGCCGGACATTCTGGCTTTACGGGGCACACCGAGTACCTGCGCGACGCCTGCGGGGTGGAGGAAGTGGTGATGATGCTCGCCACCGACCGCGCCCTGCACACAGAGCGTCCCGAGTGGTCCGGTGGCCCCGCCCTGCGGGTGGCCCTGGCCACGACTCACCTGCCGCTGCGCGAGGTGGCCGATGCCATCACCGGCGAGCGCCTGGCGCGGGTGCTGCGCATCCTCGTGGCCGATCTGCAGCGCTGGTATGGCATCGAGGCGCCGCGCATCGCCGTCTGCGGGCTCAACCCCCATGCCGGCGAGGGGGGCCACTTGGGACGCGAGGAACTCGAGGTGATCGAGCCGACGCTCGAGGCGTTGCGAGGCGAAGGCATGCGCCTTGACGGACCGCTTCCCGCCGATACCCTGTTTACGCCGCGCCACCTCGAGGGAGTCGAGGCGGTGCTGGCCATGTATCATGACCAGGGCCTGCCGGTGCTCAAGTACGCCGGCTTCGGCAGCGCCGCGAACATCACCCTGGGTCTTCCGTTTCCGCGCACCTCGGTGGACCACGGCACCGCCCTGGACCTCGCCGGCACCGGTCGCGCCGATCCTGGAAGTCTGCGGGTAGCCGTGGCCCTGGCCGCCGAGATGGCCAGTCGCAGCATCATCAAATAGTGATAGAAGGACACCCCTGAATGGCATCTCGCCCCCCGGTTCACCAGGCCCGAAAGCGCTTCGGCCAGAACTTCCTGCGCGATCCCGGCATCATCTCGCGAATCGTGCGCGCCATCGGGCCCCGCCCTGGAGAGCGCCTGGTGGAGATCGGTCCCGGCCAGGGGGCACTCACCGAGCCGCTATTGGAGGCCGCCGACGGCCACCTGGAGGTGATCGAACTCGATCGCGACCTGATCCCCGGCCTGCGGGTGCAGTTCTTCAACTACCCCGACTTCGTGATCCATGAGGGCGACGCCCTTAAGTTCGACTTCCGCGCCCTGCGCGGCGAGGGCCAGCCCCTGCGGGTAGTGGGCAACCTGCCCTATAACATCTCCACCCCGCTGATCGCCCATCTGCTCCAGGCCGGCGATGCCATTGCCGACATGCACTTCATGCTGCAGAAGGAGGTGGTGGAGCGCCTGGCCGCCGAGCCGGGCGGGCCCGATTGGGGGCGGCTGTCGGTGATGGCCCAGTACCGCTGTCGGGTCGAGTCGCTGTTCGTGGTACCCCCCGAGGCCTTCGTGCCGCGGCCCAAGGTGGAATCCGCCATCGTGCGTCTCACGCCCCATGTCGAACTGCCACACCCCGCTCGGGACGAGGGGCTGCTCTTCAGCCTGGTGCGCGAGTCCTTCGCCCAGCGTCGCAAGACCCTGCGCAACAACCTCAAGGGGCGCGTCGCCGCCGAGGCTCTGGAGGCGCTGGCCATCGATCCGTCGCGCCGCCCCCAGACGCTTACCGTCGAGGAGTTCGTGCGTATCGCCAACCACCTGGTCGCCACCGGCGGCGGAGAGGAAACATGATGCCGACATTGCCGGAGGCCCCGGTGGACGAGGTCAAGGTCGAGGTCCTGCCTGAGTTCCGCGAAGAGGAGTCATCGCCAGGCGATGCCCGCTATGTCTTCAGCTACACGGTGACCGTGCACAATGCCTCACGACAAAGCATCCAACTGATGGCTCGCCACTGGAAGATCACTCAGGGCAGTGGCAAGGTACAGGAGGTGCGCGGCAAGGGCGTGGTGGGCCAGCAGCCGGTGATCGGACCTGGCCAGAGTTTTCGCTACACCAGTCGGGCGATCCTCGACGGGCCGGTGGGCGTGATGGAGGGCGACTACACCTGCGTCGATACGGCCAGTCAGCGGCCTTTCGAGGTGCCCGTCGCTCCCTTCCGTCTGGCCGGCCCCAACCAGGTGCATTGACTTTTTACACCGACACCGGGAAACCGCGATGACTACCTATGCCATCGGCGATCTCCAGGGATGCCACGCCGAATTCGTCGAGCTGCTCGAGACCCTCGACTTCGATCCTCGCCGTGACCGGCTATGGCTGGCGGGGGATCTGGTCAACCGTGGCCCCGGTTCGCTGGACTGCTTGCGCGAGGTGATATCCCTGGGCGATGCCGCCACTACGGTGCTCGGCAATCACGATCTGCACCTACTGGCGGTGGCTCGCGGCGGGGCCGACCTCAACCGCAAGGACACCCTGGACGATATACTGGCCGCGCCGGATCGCGAAGGGCTCCTCGATTGGCTGCAGTCGCGCCCATTGCTGGTGCGCGAGACCCATGGCCAGGAGGTGGTGATGACCCACGCGGGCCTGCTGCCCCGGTGGTCGCTGGATCAGGCCGTGTGTCTGGCCGTCGAACTCGAGGCGGTGCTGAGTGGCGAGCGCTCGGGGGCCTTTTTCGAACGTATGTACGGCAACGTCCCTGCCTGCTGGCACGAGGAACTGGATGGTATCGACCGTTTGCGCGCCGTGGTCAATGTCTTCACCCGCATGCGCTTCATCGATGCCGAGGGTTGCCTGGATTTCGCCGCCAAGGAGGGCCTGGACAGTGCGCCACCTGGCTTCTTTCCCTGGTTCCAGTTCCCGCGTGCCGACGACCCCTGGCTGCTGTTCGGCCACTGGGCGGCCCTGCAGGGCGAGACGCCCAGCAGCCGGGTGCGCGCCGAGGCACTGGATACCGGCTGCGTCTGGGGCGGCTGCCTGACGGCACTCGACCTGGTGAGCGGCGAGAGGACCCACGTGCCTAGCCGGCAGCGCTGATCGAGGCCTGACTATTCCGCAACAACGAGACCCCCGATGACGACCTTTCGGCACTTGGACATCCCGACCCTGCAGGCCTGGCTCGACGACGGCCGAGAACTGGCACTGGTCGATATCCGCGACCCCGTGAGCTTCTCCCAGGGCCACATCCCCGCCAGCCGACCTCTGGACAACGACAGCGTCGGTGCCTTCATCGACGAGACACCGGTCGAGCAGCCGGTGGTGGTGGTCTGCTACCACGGCCACTCCAGTCAGCAGGCCGCCGCCTGGCTGGCCGGCCAGGGGTTCACCGAGGTCTACAGCCTGGATGGCGGCTTCACCGAGTGGCAGCTTCGCCACCCCGACCGGGTGGGGCCCTGAGTCATGGCGACGTCTTGCGATCCCGCGGTCGCGGGGCTCGACGTCTACTGCGTGGGCGGCGCGGTGCGCGACGCGCGGCTGGGCTGGCCGGTCTACGACCACGACTGGGTGGTGGTAGGCAGCACGCCGCAGGAGATGCGCCGACGGGGCTTCCGGCCCGTAGGACGCGACTTTCCGGTCTTTCTGCATCCCGAGACCCACGAGGAGTATGCCCTGGCGCGAACCGAGCGCAAGGCGGGCCACGGCTATACCGGCTTCGAGGTGCACGCCAGCCCCGACGTGACCCTTGAGGAGGACCTGGCGCGCCGGGACCTCACGCTCAATGCCATGGCCGAGACCCGCGAGGGGAAACTGATCGACCCCCATGGTGGCCTGGTGGATCTGGAGGCCCGTGTGCTGCGCCACGTCTCGCCGGCCTTCGTGGAGGATCCGCTGCGGGTGCTGCGAACCGCGCGCTTCCTGGCTCGCTACGCGGGCCTCGGCTTCACCATCGCCGAGGAGACTCGGATGCTGATGGCCGAATTGGTGGCCAGCGGCGAACTCGCCCACCTGGTGGCTGAACGGGTCTGGACCGAGACCGAGAAGGCGCTGGCCGAACCCTGGCCCGAGGTCTACTTCCAGGCGCTGGATGACTGTGGCGCCCTGGCGGTGCTGATGCCCGAGCTCATCGCCGACCCCGAGGCGCTGGACGAGGCGCTGGGTCGGCTGCACTGCCTGCCCGAGGAGATCAGCGCCGAGACCATAGCGCGCTGGCGCTGGGCACGGCTGGTGGAACACCTGGGCGAGGCGCCACGCGCCGCCCTCGGCGAGCGGCTGCGGCTGCCCAAGGCGTATGCCGATCTGGCCCGCCAGGCGGCCCTGACCCGTGAGCTGTGCCGTGAGGTGCGGGAAGGTGGCCTAACCGGCAGGCGGATACTGGCCTGGCTGGACGGTATTGACGCTTGGCGGCGCAGCGAGCGGGTCGCGCCGCTGCTTAGCCTGGTCAGCCTGGAAGCGCCGGCCCTGGCAGCGGACCTGGCACTGGCCTGGCGGCTAGCCGCTCAGGTGCTGCCACGAACGCTGGTAGAGGAGGGGCTGCAGGGGCGAGCGTTGGGCGAGGAGCTGTCCCGGAGGCGGTGCGAGGCCATCGAGGCGGCACTCGAAGCCCCAGCGCCCTGAGCCGAATTACTCGGCCCGAGAGATTAGCCGGCCGGCCCAGGTGAAATCCACCGCCCAGAGGCGCTGTCCGCCGGTATCGAAACCGGCCCACAGGGCGGCGTAGGTCTCGCCGCTTTCGGGGTGGCGGGCCTCGGGCAGCAACTCGGCCAGCGGCTGAAGAACGAAGGCGTGGTGGTGGATCTCGTCGCGGGGCAGGGCGACGCCATCGTGTTCGCCGGTCAGCCCGCCCACGGTGAGTATGTCGATGTCCAGGGTGCGCGGGCTGTACTTGGGGCTGTCCTTGCGGCGACCGTTGGTGAACTCCAGCCGCTTGCACCAGGCCTGAAGCTCACCCACCGTCCAGTCACTGTCGAAGGCGGCCACCAGATTGTAGAAGTTGCGCCCGTCCTCAAAGCCCACCGGCTCGCTCTCGAAGACCCGCGAGACCGCGAGTTCCCCGAAGGTGTTTGCCAGGGCGTCGAGGCTGGCGCGCACGTGGCGTTCCCGTTGGATATTGCTGCCGATGCTCACCGTTACCCGGGCCATCATGCCTCCCCGGGGCGGTTGCCACGCTCGATCTGCACGCCTACCGCCGCCGCCGCGGGCACTGCGCCGGGCTTGCGCACGGTCAGGCGCAGCCAGGCGATGGCGAACTCCTCCCGCAGCATCGCGGCCAGCCGCTCGGCGAAGGTTTCCACCAGTGCGACGTCATGTGCGGTGGCGAAGTCTGCGATGCGCTCGCTGATGGCGGCGTAGTTTAGCGTCAGGGTAACGTCGTCATCCGCCGCTGCTGGCACGATGTCGGTAGCCAGTGCCAGGTCGAGCACCAGGCGCTGGGTGATGGTGCGCTCCCAGTCGTAGACCCCGATGACGGTGTCGACGGCGAGGGACTCGATCAGCACTAGGTCCATGGCGGGGTTCCGGGCGGGTGCATGTCAGGCAGGTGGCGGCGATTGTACGCGAGCCGCCGACCGGGGAACACCTCGGCGGCTGGGATCCCCGGGGCGTGGCTGTCAGAATGGGCCAAAGCCATCTCGGGAGGGCCGCTCGTGGAGGCGCCACTCATTGCGCTGTTGCCGTTGCTGGCGCTGGGCTACCTCAGCGGCAGTTGGCTGGGGGCCTTGACCGTCTGCCGTCTGGCCGGCGTGCGCGATCCACGCCTGGCGGGCTCCTTCAATCCAGGCTTCTCCAACGTCCTCAGGCTCTATGGGAGACGCCTGGCGCTGGCCACCCTGCTGGTGGACGCTGCCAAGGGAATGCCGGTACTGGTGCTGGCCATCCTGCTGGGGCTGTCGCCCTGGGCCCAGGGGCTGGTGGGTCTGGCGGTGCTGTTGGGCCATAGCTATCCGGCCTGGCACCATTTCCGCGGCGGCAAGGCGGTGGCCAGCGCCTTCGGCGTCATGCTGGTGCTGACGCCTGGGGTGGCGCTGGTGTGTGCAGCGCTGTGGGTCCTGCTCGTCTGGCGGATGCGTACCGCCGCCCTGGCGTCGCTGGGTAGCGCCGCCGCCGCCCCCCTGGCCAGCCTGTGGCTCGCCCCGGACTACGTCGTGGTGGTGATCGCCTTCACGCTGCTGGTGCTGGTGCGCCACGTGCTCAATATCCAGCGCCTGGGGCGCGGCGACGAACCGGGGCTGTAGCTCTGCGATGCTTGCGGACAATGCCAGGGTTTCGCCCCCGGGATCGCGAGTCTCGTTACCCGGCCGTCAGGCAGGGGCGGAGGAGGGGGCTTCCAGGGTATCCATCGGCCAGCGCGGTACCGCCTTCATCACGCCGGGCGCGTCGCGTTCGCCGGCCTGCAGGCGTTGTGCCCCCACATAGGCGATCATCGCCCCGTTGTCGGTGCAGAAGCGCCCGCGGGGGTAGTAGGCTCGCGCATCGCGTTTGGCGCACTCCCGTGCCAGCCGTTCGCGCAGGCGGGCGTTGGCGCTCACCCCGCCGGCCACCACCAGGCGCTTGAGACCGGTCTGGTCCAGGGCGCGGCGACACTTGATCACCAGGGTATCCACCACCGCCTCCTCGAAGGCCCGGGCCACATCCGCCCGGGCCGTTTCGTCCAGGGCGCCTTGGGTTTCCAGGGCCCGGATGGCGGTCAGGGTGTGGGTCTTGAGGCCCGAGAAGCTGAAGTCCAGTCCCGGGCGGTCGGTCATGGGGCGCGGGAAGCGGAATCGCGTCGGGTCGCCCTCCTCGGCGAGCTTCGCCACATGGGGGCCGCCCGGGTAGTCCAGGCCGAGCATCTTGGCCGCCTTGTCGAAGGCCTCGCCGGCGGCGTCATCCACGGATTCGCCGAGCAGGCGGTACTGGCCCAGGCCGCGGACCTCGACCAGCTGGGTGTGGCCGCCGGAGACCAGCAGGGCCACGAAGGGAAACGCCGGCGGGCCTTCCTCCAGCATGGGGGCCAGCAGGTGGCCCTCCATGTGGTGAACGCCGAGGACCGGGATCTCCAGGGCACGGGCCATGCCATGGGCGGTGGCGGCGCCTACCATCAGCGCTCCCACCAGGCCGGGGCCGGCGGTATAGGCGATGGCATCGAGGTCCGTGCGCGAGAGCCCCGCCTCGTCGAGCACCTGCTGGATCAGGGGCAGCAGCCGACGAGTATGGTCGCGAGAGGCCAGCTCAGGGACCACGCCGCCATATTCCGCGTGCATGGCAATCTGGCTGTAGAGCGCGTCGGCCACCAGGCCGCGCTCGCTGTCGAAGAGGGCGACGCCGGTTTCGTCGCAGGAGGTCTCGATGCCCAGTACGCGCATGGTGTCGGCTCGTCAGCGTGGAGAAGTCAGCTCGGCATTCTACGCGTTATGAAAAAAATCGGCAGAGCAATATAGTGCTGGCCATGCATCGAGGCGTGCCTGGCGCCTCTCGCCTTGAAGCCCGAGGTGGTGGAAAGCATTTGCAAAGGCTGGAGGGCGCGACTAGACTATTGACCGCTGCAATACTGGGTCGTGCACCCAGGTGGCGATTTTCCGTGATACCCCACGTCTCCGCTCGCCAGCCGAGAAAGGAAGATGTGGTGTTTTCGCGTCAGCTGCCACCCGCAGGGGTGTGCGTACTAACCGAACTCTAGTTACCTAAGGTAGGTGAGTGCTTAATGCCTTCTGTCAAAGTACGTGATAACGAGCCGTTTGACGTCGCCCTGCGTCGCTTCAAGCGTTCCTGTGAAAAAGCCGGTGTTCTCTCCGAGGTCCGTCGTCGCGAGTCCTACGAGAAGCCCACCGCTGAGCGCAAGCGCAAGGCGGCGGCTGCCGTCAAGCGTCACGCCAAGAAGCTTCAGCGTGAGCGCAAGCGTTTCGAACGGCTCTATTGATCCGTACTGGAGACGTCGGGGCCCCGGGCCCGGGCAGTCTCAGGAGGACGCCAAGCGGCCGCCATCCGGTGGCCGCTTGTTTTTTCCGGGCTGGCGGTGCTCAGGCACCGTCAGCCCTTGCGTCGCATCGCTTCCGTGAGGTGATTACGCGACATGGTTGGACAGATTCCCCAGCGCTTTATCGATGACTTGCTCGCCCGCGTCGACGTGGTCGAGGTGGTGGGTGAGCGGGTAAAGCTCAAGAAGGCCGGGCGCAACTTTTCGGGCCTTTGCCCCTTTCATCAGGAGAAGACGCCGTCGTTCACCGTCAGTGCCGACAAGCAGTTCTATCACTGCTTCGGCTGTGGCGCTCACGGTAACGCCCTGCGTTTCTTGATGGAGTACGACCAGTTGCGCTTTCCCGAGGCGGTGGAGCAGCTGGCGGGGCGTCTCGGCCTGGAGGTTCCCCGAGAGGGGGCCGACGACCCCCGGGCCCAGGCGCGGGAGCGCAAGCGCAAGGAGGGGGTCAACCTGCTGGAGCTGTCGGCCGGTTTCTTTCGAGAGCGGCTAAAGATGGCCGAAGGGCAGGGCGCCCGGGACTACCTCGAGCGTCGAGGGCTGTCTCCTGAAGTCCAGCAGGTCTTCGGGATCGGCTACGCTCCGGATGCCTGGGAGGCGCTCAAGCGCCACCTCGGCGAGCGGGGTATCAGCGAGGCGGTGCAGATCGAGTATGGCCTGCTGGTGCATCGCGAGGAGAGCGGCCGTACCTACGACCGCTTTCGCGATCGGGTGATGTTCCCGATCCGCGATATTAAGGGGCGCACCATTGCCTTCGGCGGCCGGGTGCTGGGCGACGCCAAGCCTAAGTACCTCAATTCCCCGGAGACCCCGGTATATCACAAGGGGCGTGAACTCTACGGCCTCTATGAGGCGCGTCAGGCCGACCATCGCATGGAGCGAGTGGTGATCGTCGAGGGCTACATGGACGTGGTGGCGCTGGCCCAGTTCGGTATACGCAATGCCGTGGCCACCCTGGGTACCGCCACCAGCGACGAGCATCTGAGCCGGCTGTTTCGCCTGGTGGGCGAGGTAGTGTTCTGCTTCGACGGGGATCGCGCCGGGCGCCAGGCGGCGACCCGGGCCCTGGAGACGGTACTGCCGTTGATGATCGACGGCCGTCAGGCGCGCTTCCTGTTCCTGCCCGAAGGAGAGGATCCGGATACCCTGGTGCGTCGGGAAGGGGTCGAGGCCTTCCAGGATCGAATCACCTGCGCGAGTCCGCTATCGGAGTTTCTCTTCGATCAGGCGGCAGCAGGGCGGGACCTGGCGAGTATCGAGGAGCGCGAGCGCTATGCCAGCCAGGTGCTGTCCGCCATTGGCAAGCTGCCAGAGGGAGTGCTCAGGTCGCTGATGCTCAATGAGCTCTCGCGGCGCACCGGCGTCGAGGCCTCGGACTTCGCTTCGCTGCTGGCCCGTGAAGCCCCTGCCGAGGCCTCGCCGGCGGCGAGCCCGGCTGCAGAGAGAGGGTCGCAGGAGATGCCTGCGCCCGTCGGTGAGTTTTCCGGGGGTGGCCAGAGGGGGTCCTTGAGTCTGGTGGCACGGGCGCTGCAGCTGCTGGTTCACGAGCCAGGGCTAGTGGACTACCTGCCGGAAGACGAGGCCTGGTGCCCCGAAGAGGATGCCGACGGCCGGCTCTGCCGAGAGGTGATTCGCCTATTGCGAGCCGGGCGCTATCGCAGCGCCCAGGTGTTGCTGGCGCACTTCCACGGCAGTCCCGAGGGAGAGCGGCTGGCGGCGCTGGCCCGACGGGAACTGCTGATTCCCCGGGAGGTACGAGTCGCCGAACTGGAGGGTCTGGTGGCGCACTTTCGCAGGTCGCACCAGCGTCGCTCTCCTCAGGAAGAGATCGAGGCGCTGCTGGCCAGGGAAAAGGCGGGAGAGCGGCTTTCAAGGGAGGAGAAGCAGCGGCTGATGGCCCTGCTTACCGAACTGCACGGCTGACCGGAAGGTCAAATGTCACCATGAGGTTGGCGCCGAGGTTGATATTTCTCCTACCATCACCATATAGGAGTCATCGCCCGGCACCGGCGTAACCTGACAACCTAACACACCTGATTGACCGCGCAAATAGAGCGAACTGGCAGGAAGGTGCTTTCTGCCGCTATACTGTTCGGCTTCATGAGTTTTCTCCATCCAGCGCTTCAGGTGCTTCATTCTTCTTCGTCGAGATAGGGTTTCTATGGCTGGAAATGCGCAGCAGCAGTCACGTCTGAAGGAGTTGATCGCGCGCGGCAAGGAACAGGGCTACCTGACCTATGCCGAGGTCAACGACCATCTACCCGAGGATATCGCCGACCCCGATCAGGTGGAAGACATCATCGGCATGATCAACGACATGGGTATCAGTGTCGTCGAGGAGGCCCCCGATGAAGATACCCTGATGATGTCGGACCACTCCACGGACGAGTCTGCCGCCGAGGAGGCCGTAGCGGCCCTGGCAGCGGTGGAGAGCGATGTGGGCCGCACCACGGACCCCGTGCGCATGTACATGCGCGAGATGGGCACCGTGGAGCTACTGACCCGCGAGGGCGAGATCGAGATCGCCAAGCGCATTGAGGAGGGGACCCGCGAAGTCATGTCCGCGCTGGCCTACCTGCCTGGCGCGGTGGACTCCATCCTCAAGGCCTATGATAACACCCAGGATGAGGAGCTCCCTGGGCGACTCTCCGACCTCTTCTCCGGCTTCATCGATCCCGACGAGGGCATCCCCGGCGTGGCCGAGGCAGAGGTTCCCGAGGAGGAGCCCCACGACGAGAGTGATGCCGACGACGAGGATGGTGAGGCCGAGGAGGAGAGCCCCGGTGGCCCCGACCCCGAAGAGGCCCGTGCCCGCTTCGAGCAGATTCGTGAGCAGAATGCTGCGGCTCAGGCCGCCATCGAGGCGCATGGCCGCCATGCCAAGGAGGCCCAGGAAGAGCTTGCGCGCCTGGCCGAGCTGTTTTCGCCGATCAAGTTGGTGCCCAAGCACTTCGAGCGCCTGGTCAATCAGGTGCGGATCAGTGTGGAACAGGTGCGCGCCCAGGAGAAGGCGGTGATGCAGCTGTGCGTCAAGAAGGCACGCATCCCGCGCAAGACCTTCATCAAGGCCTTCCCCGGCAGCGAGTCCAACCCCGAGTGGCTCGATGGCTTCGCCAAGGCGCATACCAAGTATGCCGATCGTCTCGAGCCGTTGCGGGTCGACATACAGCGTGCCCAGCGCAAGATCGCCTTCGAAGAAGAGATGGTTCGCCTGCCTGTGCAGGAGATCAAGGAGGTCAACCGTCGGCTCTCCATCGGCGAGGCCAAGGCGCGCCGCGCTAAGAAAGAGATGGTCGAGGCTAACCTGCGCCTGGTGATCTCGATCGCCAAGAAGTACACCAACCGCGGCCTGCAGTTCCTGGATCTGATCCAGGAGGGCAATATCGGCCTGATGAAGGCGGTGGACAAGTTCGAATACCGTCGCGGCTACAAGTTCTCGACCTACGCTACCTGGTGGATCCGTCAGGCGATCACTCGCTCCATCGCCGACCAGGCACGCACCATCCGTATTCCGGTGCACATGATCGAGACCATCAACAAGCTCAACCGGGTCTCCCGGCAGATGCTTCAGGAGATGGGGCGCGAACCGACCCCCGAGGAACTCGGCGAGCGTCTCGAGATGCCGGAAGACAAGGTGCGCAAGGTGCTTAAGATCGCCAAGGAGCCGATCTCCATGGAGACACCCATCGGTGACGACGACGACTCGCACCTGGGCGACTTCATCGAGGACGGCACCATGATCCTGCCCATCGACTCGGCCACCGGCGAGGGGCTGATAGAGGCGACTCGCAACGTGCTGGGTGGCCTTACCGCCCGCGAGGCCAAGGTGCTGCGCATGCGCTTCGGCATCGACATGAACACCGACCATACCCTGGAAGAGGTCGGCAAGCAGTTCGATGTCACCCGCGAACGCATCCGCCAGATCGAGGCCAAGGCGCTCCGCAAGCTGCGCCACCCCAGTCGCTCGGAACCGCTGCGCTCCTTCCTGGACGAATAGCGGCGCACCGGCGATGCCGGGCCTTGCCCCGTGATGTAAAAGCCCCCGCAGGCCATGCCTGCGGGGGCTTTTCTCTTTCGGGCCGGATGAGGAGCCGGCAGCTGGCTTGGGAGGATATCGCTGACGCCTTCTGGCCTAGGGTGGCCCAATGCTTTGTGCCGGGCCTGCGATTAGGAGTATACAGGGAGTGGTGCGGAGGCCGGTCGCCGTGGCACGACCCGTCTATGGCAAAAGCCTTACACATCAACCCGCTGGCCGAGGGTCCTTCGGATGGCCCTGAGGGTACTGCCGTTTTGTTTGCAAGCTATTGAAAACCTGGACTCTACACCATTGGTCGAGTTCGAGCTTTCGACTATTGCCGAGCGCCCTCGAGTCCTCTAGCTTACGTAAACGTAAAGGGCGGTGGGCTGCGCTGAAATGATCATGCAGCCCCTGCCGGTCCCGACGCCGGAATGGCCAGAACAACGACAACAGCGCACAACAACGACAACAGTATCAACGGTGGATCGCCCCAGGGGGATCCCGAGAGGACGTCACATGACCCAGGAGTTCATACTCGAGACTCGAGGGTTGACCAAGGAGTTTCGCGGCTTCACCGCCGTGGACGATGTCAACCTGCAGGTCGAGGAAGGGCATATCCATGCCATGATCGGTCCCAACGGGGCCGGCAAGACCACGGTTTTCAACCTGCTCACTAAGTTCCTGCCGCCCACCCGCGGCGAGATCCTCTATCGTGACAAGTCGATCACCCGCCTGAAGGCCAACGAGATCGCACGCCTAGGGCTGGTTCGCTCCTTCCAGATCTCGGCGGTGTTCGGCCACATGACCGCTATGGAGAACGTGCGCGTCGCTCTGCAGCGGCCCATGGGCACCTCCTTCCACTTCTGGAAATCGGAGCGCACCCTCGACCATCTCAACGACCGCGCCGTCGAACTGCTCGACGAGGTGGGCCTTCGCGAGTACGCCGACGTGCTCACCGTGGAGATGCCCTACGGCCGTAAGCGAGCGCTGGAAGTGGCCACCACCCTGGCCATGGACCCCACCATGATGCTGCTGGACGAGCCGACCCAGGGCATGGGCGCCGAGGACGTCGACCGCATCGTCGAACTCATCCGTCGGGTGGCCAAGGGTCGCACGGTACTGATGGTGGAGCACAACCTCAGCGTGGTCAGCCGTCTTTGTGACCGGATCACCGTGCTGGCCCGAGGCGGCGTGCTGGCCGAGGGCGACTACGCCACGGTCTCCGCCGACCCCCGGGTCAAGGAAGCCTATATGGGCAGCGACTCGACGGAAGAGGAGGCCAGCGCATGAATCAGCCAGCCGAGACCCACTTGGAGTATCAGGACCGCGACGGGGCCGAGATGCTGCGCGTGCGCGACCTGCACGCCTTCTACGGCGAGTCGCACATTCTTCACGGTGTCGACTTCGAGGTGAAGCGCGGCGAACTGGTGACCCTGCTGGGCCGCAATGGAGCCGGGCGCAGTACCACCCTCAAGTCGATCATGAACATGGTCGGCCGGCGCACCGGCTCGATCATGATCAACGGCAACGAGACCCTCGACATGGCGCCCCACCGCATCCCGCGGCTGGGCATCGGCTACTGCCCCGAGGAGCGCGGTATCTTCGCCAGTCTCGATGTCGAGGAGAACCTGCTGCTGCCACCCACGGTGCGCTCCGGCGGAATGTCTCTCGATGAGATCTACGCGATGTTCCCCAATCTCTACGAGCGTCGCCGCAGTCAGGGCACCCGCCTCTCCGGAGGCGAGCAGCAGATGCTGGCCATGGCGCGCATCCTGCGCACCGGGGCGCGGCTTCTGCTGCTCGACGAGATCACCGAGGGGCTGGCACCGGTCATCGTCCAGGCGCTGGGCCAGGTGCTGATCAAGCTCAAGGAGCGCGGCATGACCATCGTGCTGGTGGAGCAGAACTTCCGCTTCGCCGCGCCGCTGGCGGACCGCCACCTGGTGATGGACCACGGCCTGATCGTTGAGGAGATCTCGGCGGCCGAACTGCCGAGCAAACGTGAGCACCTGCATACCCTGCTCGGCGTCTAAGCCGGTTCGGGAATGCGCATTCAACCCGTGTCACAACAACAAAAGCCCCGTCTCGGGGCAGAGGAGAGCCAAATGACCTTCATCAAGAAGAGCCTCACCGCCGCCGTCGCCATGGCAGCGACCGCCGCCATGGCCACCACCGCCCAGGCCGAGATCAGCGATGGCGAGGTGCGCATCGGCTATCTGGCCGACATGTCCGGCACCTACCGCGACCTGGCCGGCCCGGGTGGCCTCGAGGCCCTGCGCATGGCCGTCGAGGACTTCGGCGGGAGCGTCAACGGCGCCCCCATCGAGGTGTTCAGTGCCGACGACCGCAACAGCGCCGACGTGGGGGCCAGCACCGTTCGCGAGTGGGTCGATACCCGCAACGTCGACATGGTGGCCGGGATGGTCGCCTCCTCGGTGACCATCGCCGTCACCCGCGTGCTGGAAGATAATGACAGCTTCGGCATCGTCTCCGGTTCCGCCGCCTCCAGCATCACCAACGAGCACTGCACCCCCAACCATATCCACTGGGTCTATGACACCTACCCGCTGGCCAACGGCACTGCCCGAGCCATCGTCGAGGAGGAGGGCGGTGACACCTGGTTTATGCTGACCGCCGACTACGCCTTCGGTCATGCCCTCGAGGGCGACGTGACCCGCGTGGTGGAAGAGAGCGGCGGCGAGATCGTCGGTGGCGTACGCCACCCCTTCCCCACGGATGATTTCTCTTCCTACATTCTCCAGGCCCAGGGCTCCGGTGCCCAGATCATCGGTCTGGCCAACGCCGGTGCCGACACCGTCAACGCCATCAGCACCGCCGCCCAGTTCGGCGTCGTCGAGGCCGGTCAGCAGCTCGCCGGCCTGCTGGTGTTCCTCAATGACGTCTACGCCATGGGGCTGGACACCACCCAGGGGCTGCTGCTGACCACCGGCTGGTACTGGAACATGGACGATGAGGCGCGCGAGTGGGCCGAGCGCTACTACGAGCGGATGGATCGCATGCCGACCATGGTCCAGGCGGGCATCTACTCCAGCACCATGCACTACCTGCAGGCGGTCGAGGCCACCGGCAGCGATGACACGGCCACCGTGCGCGAGTACATGATGGAGCAGCCGATCGACGACTTCTTCGCCCGCAACGGTCGCCTGCGCGAGGATGGTCGCATGATCCACGACATGTACCTGGCTCAGGTCAAGTCGCCGGAGGCTTCCGAGCACGAGTGGGACCTCTACGAGGTCCTCGCCACCATCCCCGCCGAAGAGGCCTATCGTCCGCTCTCCGAGAGCCAGTGCAAGCTGGTCCAGAACTGAGCCGCGAACGACCCGGCGGCGGCCTCGGCCGCCGCCCCTCTGACGGGAGATTCCTGACATGACGATGATATTCGGGGTGCCCCTGGCAGTGTTCATGGGGCAGCTGCTGCTGGGCCTGATCAACGGCGCCTTCTATGCCCTGCTCAGCCTGGGCCTGGCGGTGATCTTCGGCCTGCTGAAGATCGTCAACTTCGCCCACGGCGCCATGTACATGCTGGGGGCCTTCGCCACCCTGCTCGGCATGCGCTACCTGGGCATCAACTACTGGGCGGCGCTGCTGCTGGCGCCGCTCTTCGTCGGCCTGTTCGGCATGTTGATCGAGCGCTTCCTGCTGCGGCGCATCGCTCACCTGGATCACCTCTACGGCCTGCTGCTGACCTTCGGTCTGGCGCTGATCTTCGAGGGGACTCTGGTGAACTTCTTCGGTGTCTCCGGGGCCCGTTACCCGACCCCCGAGGCGTTGCAGGGCGGCTTCCAGACCGGCTTCATGTTCCTGCCCGTCTATCGGGCCTGGGTGCTGGCGGCGGCCATCGTGGTGTGTTTCTTCACCTGGTTCATGATCGAGCGTACTCGTCTAGGTGCCTACCTGCGGGCCGGGACAGAGAACTCGGCGCTGATGCAGGCCTTCGGCGTCAATGTGCCGCTGTTGATCACCCTGACCTACGGCTTCGGCGTGGCCCTGGCCGCCTTCGCCGGGGTGCTGGCCGCACCGCTCTATCCGGTGTCGCCCACCATGGGCTCCAATCTCTTGATCGTGGTCTTCGCCGTGGTGGTGATCGGCGGCATGGGCTCGATTCTCGGCGCCGTGCTGACCGGCCTGGGCATGGGCCTGATCGAGGGCCTTACCAAGGTGTACTACCCCGAGGCGGCCAACACCGTGATCTTCCTGGTGATGATCCTGGTGCTGCTGATTCGACCCGCCGGCCTGTTCGGCAAGGAGGCTTGACCATGTCCGTGACCCAGACACAGACGCTGACCCCCTTAATGAAGCGCCAGCGCCGCGCGGATATGCGCCGCAACGTCCTCTACCTGGTGCTGGTCGCCATCGGCCTGGTGGCGCCCTTTGTGGCCTATCCGGTATTCCTGATGAAGGTGCTGTGCTTTGCACTCTTTGCCTGCGCCTTCAACCTGCTGCTGGGCTACGCGGGGCTGCTCTCCTTCGGGCATG
>CAYWBG010000026.1:0-22247 GCA_964456005.1 uncultured Halomonas sp. | reverse complement strand
CCCAGAACATCACCTGGGTCGCACCGGAGGGCGGGGGCGGGCCCACCTACCCCAACATGTAACTAACCCCTGAAACCCCAGGAGCCGGTCGGGTTTGACCGATGCCAAGAAGGGCCTGCCATATTGGCAGGCCCTTCATCGTTTCCACCGCTCAGCCATCGACCTGCGGTCCTGGCAGCGAGCGTCAGGCCGACAGGGCGGCGTGCAGCGCCTCCACGACGGCTTCTTGCTGGGTCGCCTGCAGATAGGGGTGCATGGGCAGGCTAACAATCGTCTCGCAAACGGCGTCGGTGACCGGCAGGCGACGCTCCGGGTCCGCCACCGCCGGCTGGCGGTAGAGCGGTTGCGGGTAGTGAACGGCGGTAGGAATACCCGCCTCAGCAAGCCGCTGGCGCACCCCTTCGCGGTTTGCCACGCGCAGGCTGTACTGGGCATAGACGCTGGTGTTGCCAGACGCGAGTCTCGGTGCGGTGGTGATCCCGGCGTCTCGAAGCAAGCGGTCATAGCGTTCGGCCGCCGTCTGGCGAAGCGCCACTTCCTCGTCGAAGATCGACAGCTTGGCCAGCAGAATCGCGGCCTGGAGGGTGTCCAGGCGGCTGTTCATGCCCAGGCGAACGTGGTGGTAACGCTGAGCCTCGCCGTGGCGAGCAACCAGGCGGAGCGTCTCGGCCAGCTCGGGGTCGTCGGTAAACAGCGCGCCACCGTCTCCATAGGCCCCCAGAGGCTTGCTGGGGAAGAAACTGGTGGTCGCGACGCGACTCAGGCTACCCGAGCGCCGACCCCACTGGGTGGCACCAAAGCTCTGGGCGGCATCCTCGATCACCGCCAGTCCATGACGGTTGGCCACCTCGCCAATCGCCACCATGTCGGCGCACTGGCCGAACATCGATACCGGCATGATGGCGCGGGTCCGCGGGGTAATCGCCGCCTCGAGGTGGGCGGGGTCAAGCAGATAGGTGTGCGGGTCGATGTCCACGTAAACGGGCCTGGCCCCCGCCAACACAACGCTTTCCGCCGAGGCGATGAAGGTGAAGCCCGGAACGATGACGTCGTGGCCCGGACCGATCTCCAGAGCCATCAGGGCGATCTGCAGGGCGTCAGTGCCGTTGGCACAGCCGATGCAGTGAGCCACCCCGACATAGTCGGCGAGGCGCCGCTCTAACGCTTCGACCTCCGGCCCCAGCACGTAGCGGCCATGGGCCAGCACACCCTGAATGGCCGTCTCGAGCTGCGGCTTGATGCGCGCCTGCTGGGCATCCAGATCGATGAAGTGCATCTCGCCTTGCCTCCCTTAGGTGGACCTGGCCAGGCCAAGCTCCAGCATTCGCGGATGGCCTTCGCCCTCGCGCGGTGGTTCAGGAGTCGCCTGACGAATCGCCGTCACGGTTTCCAGACAGTGGCGCACGGTCTCAATATCGAAGCCGCGTCCCGCCAGGATCTCGCGATAGCTGACGGTATGGAGATCGGTAAAGCCGCTGGAGAACTCGAACTGTTCCGCATCGCAGGTAATGCTGCGATAGGTCGGTTGGCGTCCGCGCAGGGCTTCCGGCAAGTCCTGTTCATCAATGGAGAGGAACCAGCGCACCCTGGCCTTCTCGTATTCCAGGTAGCCTGAGGCCTTGTGGTCGTCACTGTAGTGCAGCACCTGCTGTTCGAGTTCGCCGAAGATCTGATGCAGCATGTCGAAGAAGTGAATGCCGATTTCGGCTACCACCCCGAACGACTTGCGAGGATCCCCCTTCCAGCTGGCCAGGTACCAGGGACCACGAGCGGTAATGTAGGTCAGTTCGACCTCATACTTGGTGTCACGCTTTTCGGATAGCACCTTGTCCCGAAGCTCATGGATCGCCGGGTGGTGACGCAACTGCATGATGCTGTAGACCTGGTGACCGGTCTCCTGCTCCACCAGGCGCAGCTCGTCGAGCTGCTCGGGGGTTGGCACCAGGGGCTTTTCGCAGATGACGTCGCAGCCCAGTTGCAGCCCCGCGACCACATGGGCGCTATGCAGATGGTTGGGAGAGCAGACCACCATGTAGTCCAGCGCCCCCTCGCCCTGGCGCCGCAGCCGCCAGGCGTGTTCGAGAAAGTATTCAAACTCGGTAAAAAAAGCACAGTTCGTCGAGATGGAATCGATGATACCCACCGAGTCGTTGATATCGTAAGCCGCCACTAGCGAGTGGCCGGTGTCCTGAATGGCTTGCATATGCCGCGGCGCGATGTAGCCGGCCGCTCCGATCAGCGCAAAATTCATATCCCTTCACCTTTAGCCTGGCGAGTTGCCATCCTGTCGTGGAGTCAAGCCTACTTGGCCTGACCCCCTTGTGCCACCGGCCTCGACGGGTCGCGAACCCACTCGCTCCAGGATCCTGGGTAAAGCCGTGGCAGCGCGCGGCCGGCCACGGCATAGGCGAGGATGTCATGACAGGCGGTCACGCCGGAACCGCAGTAGGCGATCACCTCCTCGGCCTCGGGCAGCTCCGTAGCCAGTTGGGCCGAGGACTTGAAGTGCCCCGCCGGCGTCAGATTATCCGCCGAGGGCCGGCAGACCGCGCCGGGGATATGGCCCGCCACGGGGTCGATCGGCTCGGCCTCACCGCGAAAGCGCTCACGGGACCGAGCGTCCACCTTGAGGGCGCGGCCCGAGAAGACCTGGTCAGCGCTGACTCGCTGCTCGTCGTAAAACGCCGGTGTCCAGGCGCTGGGCCGAGGCAGGGGGCGGTCGCCCTCGGCGAGGTCGCCGCCGCCGCCCGTCCATGCCTGGATGCCGCCGTCGAGCAGCCGCGCATCGGGGTGGCCGGCCCAGCAGGCGATCATCCACCAGGCCCGGGCCGCGGCCAACTGGCCACCCATATCGTCATAGACCACCACCGGCACCTCGGGGGTGATACCCAGTCGCTGAAGCGTCGCGGTAAAGGCGGCGTGGCCAGGCAGCGGATGGCGCCCGCCCTGCCCCGGCCGCGCCGCCAGGTCACGATCCAGGTCCAGGTGGTAGCTGCCCGGCAGATGGGCTGCCCACCACAGGCCGTGGCCGGCGTCCGGGTCGCCCAGCCGAGCCCGGCAGTCGAGGAGTCGCGGCGGCCGAGGCCCCTCCAGCGCCTCGGTCAGCTCGGTGACCGATATCAAGGGTGAGGTCATGCATGTTCTCCTTGCAGCAGCTCGATGGGAGCCCGCCGGGCGATCAGGCGTCGCCGGCCGGCATGTCGAAAGCGCACCTCGATGACGGGGTTGGCGGGGTCCCCTTCCACTGCCTGGACCTCCCCTTCGCCGAAGACGGCATGGCGCAATCGCTGGCCGGGGCGAAACTCCCCGTAGGGAGCCACCGGCTCGGCCACCCCCGAGTCGGGAGGCCCCTCGAGAGTAAGGTTCAGGCCCAGCGCCGCCAGATAACGGCCCACCAGGTCGGGGCGGGTCACCGCCAAGGGCGCGGCGTCCTCCTGGGCCGCGGCGAGGCGCTCCCTGACCCCTTCGCAGTCCTGCCAGGCACTCTCGGCCAGAAAGCGGCTCGGCCGGTGCTCGCCGGTGTCGTGGAGCATCAGCAGCCGCTCCCGTGCCCGGGTAATGGCCACATAGAAGAGGCGACGCTCCTCCTCCAATCGCCGAGGGGTGAGCGGATTGTCCCGACTGTAGTGGGGAAAGTCCTCCTCGTTGGCCCCGGCCAGCACCACCAGCGGCCACTCCAGCCCCTTGGCCCCGTGCACGGTGGTGATCAGGACCCCGTCATCGCGATTCTCCACCGGTCGGCGCAGCAATTCGATGAAGGCGTCCGGATCATTGCCGAGCTCCGCGGCCTGTTCCAGCAGCACGTCGAGTAGGCGCACGTCCTCCTCGCCCTTTTCGCGGCGGGCCGCGGCCCGCTTGAGCACCTTCTCGGCCTCCACCGCCTCGACCACGTGCTCGAGCAGCCGCGCCGGCGGCCAGGCCGAGAGGCGCGGCAGTTCGCAGAGCAGCGCCCAGCGCTTCTTCAGGGTGCGCTTCTGGTGCGGCCGAAGCCCCTCGAGCAGCGGGTCGTGTCGCTCCGGCCAGCGCTGGCTCTCGGCCAGGCGCGTGGCCAGGGCAAGCAGGCGCTCTCGGGCCACGAAGGGGGTCGGCTGGCCCAGCAGCAACGCCAGGTGCCCGGGGTCGGCCAGCAGGGCCGGCGCTCGGGCCAGCATCAGGTAGCCGGCCAGCGCCTGGACCAGCGGCAGACGGAACACGAAACGATCCTCCCGGGCCAGCCGGAAGGGAATCCCCTCGCGCAACAGCGCCAGCTGCAGCGGCACCGAGAGGGCCCAACTGCGCACCAGTACGCAGGCCTCGTCGAGATGGCGCCCCGAATGCTGCCAGGCGGCCAACGCCTGCAGCAGGCCGCGGCTGCCCTGGTCAAGGCCCAGCCGGGTCTCGGGGTTGCCCGGGGCCGCCAGACAGAGTTGGTCGGGGCGGCGCCGATTGGCGTCGATGGCATGGTTGGCGGCCAGCGCCAGGGCATGGCCGTGGCGAAAGGTGGTCGAGAGCGGGTAGTCCACCGCCACACCGAAGGTGGCGGTGAAGCGCTCGAGCATGGTGTCGGGGTGGGCGCCGCGCCATTCGTAGATGCACTGGTTGGCATCACCCACTGCCATCACCGCGGCATCCCGGCCGGCCAGCAGCGCCAGCAGGCGCTGCTGGGCCACGTTGATGTCCTGGTACTCGTCGATGATCACGTGGTCGAGGAAGCCCTGGACACGGGCGAGCAGGCCGGTGTCCGCCTCCAGGGCGCACAGCGGGCGATAGAGCAGATCCGAGTAGCTCATCAACCCGTGCTCGGCCAACAGCGCCTCGGCGTGGTCGAAGGCGGCCGGGAAGTGATCGGTATCCTCGCCGAAGTCGAGCCGCGCGTAGAGTGCTGCCGGGGACACCATCTCGGCCTTCACCAGCGCGCAGAAATGCGCTAAGGACTCGAGACGCTCGGCATCCAGGGCAGACTCGCGTACCAGCGAGCCATCTGCCAAGGCCCGCTGAGTGGCCTGGCGGAGCAGCCGCTCCAGCTGCCAGTCGGCGGTGAGCAGCGTACGCGGCGCCAGCGCTCCCCAACGGGCAAGGCTGGTCGTCAGCCGGTGGCCCAGGGAGTGAAAGGTTCGCACGTCGGGCAGTGGCTGACCGGCCGGGGCCATGGTCGCCAGACGCGCCTGGAAGTCCTCACGTGCGGATCGGTTGAACATCAGCACCAGGATCCGCGTCGCCGGCACCCCACGGGCCAACAGTTCCAGCACGCGCGCCACCATGGTGGTGGTCTTGCCGGAACCGGCGACGGCGGCAACGCGGGCATGGCCCCGAGCGTGGTCGACCACGGCCCGCTGTTCGGCGGTCAGCCTCACGAGGCCTCGCCGCCGGTCACCGAGCCGGGCTCCAGGCGACCCAGGGGATGCCAGACGCCGCCACTCTCCAGGCCCAGCTCCTGGCCGCCGCCGGTCAGCAAGCGGCTATCGGCGGCCTCCACCAGGCGGTAGTAGACATTGCGCCCCAGCCGCGCGACGAGACCAAAGCGCACCACCACTTCGGGCACCGTCTCGCCGGCGGGCGTCTCGCTCAGCGTCAGCCGATGCCCCTCGTCCAGAGCCAGGCGATCCCCCACGTTGGTAGTCAGCCACCAGTCCCCCTGGGCATCGGGTTCGGCATCCACCACCAGGAAGGGACGATCCTCGACGCGGATGAACTGTTTCTCGACCGGGGTCACCAGGGCGTGGCGTCCGTCCGGCTCGCGGCGAAGAACGGTGGAGAGCAACCGAATCAGGCGCGGCCGGCCAATGGTGACGCCTTCGTGGATCCAGCGACCGTCGGCGGCGATCACCAGGTCCATCTCCCCTTCCTGGACAGGGTGCCAGCGATCCACCGGGGGGATTTCACCCTGGGGATCGATCTGGGCCAGCAGCGGATCGAGATGCATGATGCGCCCTCCTGCGGGCCGCGGACGACAGGGTGATGAGAATAGCTTAGACCAGACCCGCGGACTGCAGGGACTCGCGAACGCCAGCCGGTGCTTCCGGCGCCGCGGCGGGAAACAGCCGATAGAAGTTGGCGGTGGTCTGCATCGCGACCTCCTCGACGCTGATGCCGCGCTCGGCGGCAATACACTCGGCCACCTCCACCACCCAGGCGGGCTCGTTGGGCTTTCCACGGTGGGGCACCGGTGCCAAATAGGGGCTGTCGGTCTCGATCAGCAGCCGGTCCAGCGGCACCCGGCGGGCCACATCGCGCAGGGAGGCGGCGTTGCGGAAGGTGACGATGCCGGAGAAGGAGATGTAGAAGCCGTGGCGAACGGCCTCCCGGGCCATGTCGAGGTCCTCAGTGAAGCAGTGCAGCACACCGCCGACGGCCGGGTCGGTATGTTCGCGGATCAACGCCAGGGTCTCCTCCCGGGCGTCGCGGGTGTGAATGATCACCGGCAGCTCGAGGTCGGTGGCGGCGGTCAGCTGGCGGCGGAAACGCTCGCGCTGCACCTCCCGGGAGGGCACCTCGTCCGGTGCCTTCTCCAGGTAGTGGTAGTCCAGGCCACACTCGCCGATGGCCACCGCACCATGGCGCTTGGCGGCCTCCTTGATCGCCTCGACGCTGGGCTCCTCGCCGACGCGGTGCAGCGGATGCACTCCGGCGGAGAGCACCACGTCGGGGTGTTCAAGGGCAATGGCGGCGACGCCGGGCAATGCCTCCAGGGTCACGCCGATGGCCAGGAACTGGCGCACGCCGCGAGCCCGGGCTGCCTCCAGGGTGGCGGCGAGATCCCCGCCGTGGGTAGCAGGGTCGAGGCGATCGAGATGGCAGTGGGAGTCGATAAACATGCAGAGGCAACCGAAGTGAATAGATGGGCTTTAGGCGCTCGGCGCTCGGCGCTCGGCGCTCGGCGCTCGGCGCTCTCAGAGCGTGTACGTCGGCGCGCCCTTGTCCAGGTGGCCGGCCAGCAGGTTCTCAATGCGGTCGCGCACCGCCTGGTCACCGGCACTGAAGTGGATGCCGACGCCAGGTGTGCGCCGGCCGGTGACGCCTTCCGGGGAGACCCAGACGACCTGGCCGGTCACCGGCACCCGGTCGCTCTCGCTGGGGAGGGTCAGCAGCAGATAGATCTCCTGACCCAGCTCATAGCGCTCGCGGGTAGGCACGAAGATGCCCCCCCGCTCGAGCATCGGCATATAGGCCGAGAGCAGGGTCTGGACGTCCTGAATATTCAGCGACAGCGCCTTCTGGGCAGCCATGGGGGATCTCCTCGCTCAAGAGCGCAGCAGCGCAGACCAGCGAACCAGCCAGGCTTCTATCACCAGCTGGGGATTGGGGTTGCCACCCGCGGCCAGCAGGCGGCGCTGTTCCCGGGCGTAGTCGAGCAGGCGAAACCAGTCTCGGACCCGGGCATTCTTTACCGCCTGGCGGTAGAGCGGCAACAGGTCCGGATTGCGCAACTCTCGGCTGTCGCCCGCGAGCCCCAGCCGGATCAGGTCCTCCAGCCAGGCAATACCGTACCACATGATCGCCTCCACCGACTGACGCTCCAGGCGGGCGGCCTCGGCCACCGGCTCGGCGCCGCGCACCAGCGCCTCGAAGGTCTCGACGAGCTGCTGGCGCAGCGCGCGGGATTCCGGTTCGGCGCGGGCCATCGCGGCCAGGGGCAGTCCACCGGCGACACCCAGCCAGAAGCGCGCCTCCTCCTCGCCACCCAGCCGATCGGCCAGCCAGGGCAGACAGCCGGATTCGGCGGGTGGCGACAGGCTCCACTGCTGGCAGCGCGAGCGAATGGTGGGCAGCACCCGGGAGGGAATGTCGGAGAGCAGAATGAACAACGTCCGCTCGCCCGGCTCCTCGAGGCTCTTGAGAAGCGCATTGCCGGCGGCCACATTCATGGCTTCGGCGGGGTGGATCAGGAGCACCCGGTACCCCCCCTGCTGAGAGGTCTGGGAAACGAAGGCATTGACCTCGCGGATGGGGTCGATACGGATCTGGCGCTTGCCCTCCTCCGGCGTGACGCGCAGCAGGTCGGGATGATAACCGGAGGCCAGCATTCGACAGGCGTGGCACTGCCCGCAGGCAGCCTCGGTGGGAGCCGAGCAGAGCACTCGAGCGACCAGGGAATCGGCCAGGGAGTGTTTACCGACTCCCCGCGGCCCCGAGATCAGCAGGGCGTGGGGCAGGCGCCCGGCATCCAGCTGGGCGACCAGTTCGGTGAAGCGCGCCCGGAGCCAGGGCAGCGGCAGCCCCGGAACCTGCCTATCCAGAGACGCCTCGTTCAACGCCATGCCGCCACTCGCTCGGCCAAGATAGCCTCGATCTGCTGCCCCACCTCTGCCAGCGGGCGGGAGGCATCCACCACGACGATGCGTTCAGGCGCTGCGGCGAACCTGGCCAGGTAGGCCTGGCGCACCGCGGTGAAGAAGTCGGCCCGTTCACGCTCGAAGCGATCCGGGGCCCCGCCGCGCTGGGCCAGGCGACCCCTGGCGGCCTCCTCGGGCATGTCCAGCAGCAGGGTCAGGTCGGGGGTGAGGCCCTGCTGCACGAAGCCCTCCAGTTCGGCGATGCGCGCGGGGTCGATACCGCGACCGCCACCCTGGTAGGCGAAGGTGGCGTCGGTGAAACGGTCGCAGACCACCCAGGCACCGCGCGCCAGCGCAGGACGAATCACTCGGGCCAGGTGCTGGGCCCGGGCGGCAAACACCAGCAGCAGCTCGGCGTCATTGTCCAGGGGCTCCTCGACGTCGGGGTCGAGGAGCAGGGCGCGGATCGCCTCGGCCCTGGGCGTCCCTCCAGGCTCGCGGGTCTGCACGACCTCGCAGCCGCGAGCCTCGAGCCAGGCGACCACCCGAGCCAGGTTGGTGGACTTGCCGACCCCCTCGCTCCCCTCCAGGGTGATGAAACGGCCGTGCCTCTCCGGACTATCCCCGGCGTCCCTCACTAGCCGATCAGGGTGATTATTGCTCATGCCTTCTCCGATCAGCGATTACGGATATACCGGTTGACCGCGTTGTTGTGCTCACGCAGGGTCCGCGAGAAATGGTGGGTGCCGTCGCCGCGGGAGACGAAGTAGAGGGTCTCGCCGGGCAGCGGGTCCACCGCGGCCTCGAGCGACGCCCGACCCGGCATGGCGATAGGCGTCGGCGGCATGCCGTCGATCACGTAGGTGTTGTAGGGCGTGGCCTCGCGCAGATCGGCACGGGTGATACGGCCCTCGTAGCGCTCGCCCATACCATAGATCACCGTGGGGTCGGTCTGCAGGCGCATCCCGGTCTCCATGCGCCGCTTGAAGACGCCGGCGATTTCGCGGCGCTCCTCCGGTGCCCCGGTCTCGCGCTCGATCAGCGATGCCATGATCAGGGCCTCGTAGGGCGACTCGATGGTCAGGTCGTCGGCACGCGCCTCCCAGACTTCCTCGACAATGCTCTCCATGCGGGTCAGCGCCTGGCGCAGGATCTCCACGTCGCTTACCCCCTTGTGGTAGCGATAGGTGTCCGGGAAGAACCAGCCCTCGGGGTGCACGCCCTCGCGGTCGAGCAGCGCCATTACCTCCTCATCGCTGAGCCCCGCCGTGCGATTCTCCAGCTTGGGGGCGTTGTCGAGCAGTTCACGCATCTGGCGGAAGGTCCACCCCTCGGGAATGGTCAGCGGGTAGGTGACCACCCGGTCGCTGCCGAGCAGCTCAATCAGCTCTCGCCCGCTCATGCCGGGCTCCAGCATGTACTCGCCGGCGCGCAGGCGCGGCAAGCTGTCTGGCTCCAGGCGGGTGAGCAGGCGGAAGGCCCAGTCGTCCTCGATCACCCCGCGCTGGGCCAAGTCTGCCACCACGCGGTTGTAGCCGGCGCCGCGAGGCACCTCGTAGAGGGTCGGCGCGTCCACGGCGATGGGGGCGGCGAGACGCGACTCCCAGTAGCGGTAACCGCCGAACAGGGCCGCACCGGCCAAGATGACCAGCAACAGCAGATATTTCAGCACACGCAGCATCGGCGTCCTCGTCGTGTCTTCTGGGTTCAGGTCGGCTCAGGAAGCGGGATAGCCCAGCAGGCGATGAGCTTCGGCCTGAAAGTTCCGGTGTAAGGCAGTGAGCGGCCAACGCTGCCGCTCGAGGCCGTCGGCCTCATCGAGTCGCACCACCGGCCAGACCCCCTGGACCGAGTTACCGAGCCACACCGCCTCGGCCTGGTCCAGTGCCTCAGGCCCGACATCGACCTCGGTGACGGGCAGGCGTTCCATCAAGGCCGCGCGCAAGGTACCGGCCACGCCACAGCGGTCGAGCCGCGGCGTCTCGAGCCTGCCGTCGCGCTGCCAGAAGAGGTTCGTGGCGGTAGCTTCCACCAGCCGACCGTCGCTGTCGCAGAGTAGCCCCTCGGCAACCGCTTCATCGTCCCACTCGGACCGGGCCAGCACGTTCTCCAGGCGATTGAGGTGCTTGAGGCCGGCCAGAGCCGGCTGGATGCCCAGCCGCAGGCGGCAGTAGCGCACCCTAATGCCCTGCCACCAACGGGTCTCGGCGGGAGCGAAGGCCGCAAGCTGCCAGCGTAGGTGCGGCGTTGGGGAGGCCGGTGGCCGGTAGCCTCGGCCACCGCCACCGCGGGTCAGCATCAGCTTTAGCACCGCGAGCCCCGGCGCGGCCTCGGCCAGGGGAGCTGCCAACGCGTGCTCGGCGGGCATGGGAATGCCCAGTGCATGGCAGCCGCGGACCAGACGCGCCAGGTGTTCGTCCCAGAGCAGCGGACGACCGTCGCGTAATAGCACGGTCTCGAACAAGCCATCGCCATAGGCGACACCCCGGTCTCCCAGGGGCCAGCCGGTCTCAGCGGGCACGGCCGAGTCTCCTGCTGCGACGCTCAGGGCCCATGGTCACACCCGGGAGAAGACCAGGGTGCCGTTGGTACCGCCGAAGCCGAAGGAGTTCGACAGCGCCACGTCGATGGTCATCTCTCGGGCGGTGTGTGGCACATAGTCGAGATTGCAGCCCTCCTGGGGATTATCCAGGTTGATGGTGGGCGGGGCCACCTGATCGCGGATCGCCAGCACTGAAAACACCGCTTCCACGGCGCCCGCGGCCCCCAGCAGATGGCCGATCATCGACTTGGTGGAGCTCACCGCCACCGACTTCGCCGACTCGCCCATCACCCGCTTCACGGCCCGGCTCTCGGCCAGATCACCCGCCGAGGTGGAGGTGCCATGGGCATTGATGTAGTCGATGGTCGAGGGGTCGAGGCCGGCATCACGGATAGCATTGCCCATGGAGAGCGCCGCTCCCCTGCCATCCTCGGGCGGCGCGGTCATGTGGTAGGCGTCATCGCTCATGCCGAAGCCGGTGAGTTCGGCATAGATGGTGGCACCGCGGGCCCTGGCATGTTCGTAATCCTCGAGCACCAGCACGCCGGCGCCATCGGAGAGCACAAAACCATCGCGGTCGCGGTCCCAGGGGCGGCTGGCCGCCGCCGGGTCGTCATTGCGGGTGGAAAGCGCCCGCGCCGCGGAGAAGCCGCCCAGGCCCAAGGGCGTGGTGGCCATTTCGGCGCCGCCGCAGATCATCACGTCGGCGTCACCGTAGGCGATGGTCCGGGCGCTGTAGCCGATGTTGTGGGTGCCGGTCGTACAGGCCGTGGTGATGGCGATGTTGGGGCCTCGAAAACCGTGCTGGATGGCCAGGTTACCGGAGATCATGTTGATGATCGAACCGGGCACGAAGAAGGGCGAGATGCGCCGCGGACCGCTCTTCAGCATGGCGCTGTGGTTGTGCTCGATCATCGGCAGGCCGCCGATGCCGGAGCCGATGGCCACGCCGATGCGGTCGGCGTTCTCCTCGGTACACTCGACCCCCGAATCCGTGATGGCCTGAGCCCCCGCGGCGATGCCGTATTGGATGAAGAGGTCCATCTTGCGGGCTTCCTTGGGGTTCAGGTAGGGACTGATATCGAAGTCCTTGACCGAGCCACCGAAGCGGGTATTGAAGCCGCTGACATCGAAGTGCTCGATCGGCGCAATGCCACTCTTGCCGGCCACGATGTTAGACCAGCTCTCTTCAACGGCATTGCCCACCGGCGTGACCAGGCCAAGCCCGGTCACCACAACCCTTCTACGTCCCATCAGTGTTCCTCCAGACATCCAGTATGACAGGGCTCCCACTCGGAGAGCCGTCTATTGAGCGCATTATACCGAGTCTCCCCGCCCTGTGCCGCCCTGACAAGCCCGCGGGTGATGACCGCCACAAAAAAGCCGCCCGGTGGGCGGCTTCTTCTTTCGGGGAACGACTCCCCGCGTCAGGCGACATCGACCGTCATCGGGCTTACTGGTGGGCGTTGACGTAGTCGATGGCTTCCTGAACGGTGGTGATCTTTTCGGCTTCCTCGTCGGGAATCTCGGTATCGAACTCTTCCTCGAGCGCCATGACCAGTTCCACGGTATCCAGAGAATCGGCACCCAGGTCCTCGGTAAAGGAGGAGCTGTTCTGGATATCTTCTTCCTTGACGTTCAGGCGCTCGGCCACAACCTTCTTCACGCGCTCTTCGATGGTGCTCATTATCACGTACTCCAGTCGTTCACATTGGCCGTCCAGATGACCAGCCGGTTAAGTTCTAGATCCGCAAGGCGTAAGCTGCGGGGTAGTTTATAGACGCCCTATGGCCGGCGCAACCGCCGACTCCGAGGGGCCTCAACGCATGTTCATGCCGCCGTTGACATGCAGCGTCTCTCCGGTGATGTAGCTTGCTGTTTCACCGGTGAGGAAGCCCACCGCGGCGGCGATCTCCTCCGGCTGACCCAGACGGGACAGCGGGATCTGGCCGAGCAGCATCTTGTGCTGCTCCTCGGGCAGCGCCTCGGTCATGTCGGTAGCGATGAAACCCGGCGCTACCGAATTCACGGTAATCGCACGAGACGCCACCTCGCGAGCCAGGGCTCGCGTGAAGCCCTCCATGCCTGCCTTGGCGGCAGCATAGTTGGTCTGGCCGAGGTTGCCCATGGTGGCCACCACCGAACTGATGCTGACGATGCGGCCGAAGCGTGCTCGGGTCATGCCGCGCAGGCACGCCTTGCTGACGCGATAGACCGACTTGAGGTTGGTGTCGACCACCGCGTCCCACTCATCTTCCTTCATGCGCATCAGCAGGTTATCGCGGGTAATACCCGCGTTATTGACCAGAATGGTGGGCGCGCCGAATTCCTCGGTGATCGCCTTGACCAGGCCATCGACGCTGGCCTGGTCGGTGACGTCCAGCCGGCGACCCGCGCCCTGAATGGCGTGGGCCTTGAGGTCGGCATCGATCTTCTCGGCACCGGCATCACTGGTGGCCGTGCCGATCACGATGCGCCCCTGGCGGCCCAGTTCATGGGCGATGGCGCGACCGATGCCCCGGCTGGCACCGGTGATCAGGGCGACTCTCGCTTCGCTTGTCATAATGGTCTCGCTTGTCCGTGGATAATGGTCAGCCGTTGGCCACGCTGCGGGCCAGCTCCAGGGCCGCCTCCAGGCTGTCGGGATCATTGACCGCCAGCCCTTTGCTGCCACGCGCGATCCGCTTGTTGAGACCGGTCAGCACCTTGCCCGGCCCGCACTCGATGAACACCTCGGCGCCGCCCGCTGCCATGGCCTCGACGCAGGCGGTCCAGCGAACGGGCCGGTAGAGCTGCTCGATCAGACGGGTGCGCAGGGACTCGACATCAGCATGGGCCTGGGCGTCGACATTCTGGATCACCGTGTAGCGCGGGGCACGCAGCTCTACCTCCTGCATGGCCGCGGAGAGCCGCTCTGCGGCGGGTTCCATCAGTGCGCAGTGCGAGGGTACCGACACCGGTAGCGGCATGGCCCGCCGGGCGCCCGCCGCCTGGCAGGCGGCAATGGCGCGCTCGACGGCCGCCTTGCTGCCGGCGATCACCACCTGGCCAGGCGCATTGTAGTTGACTGCCGAGACCACATCACCCTGGGCGGCATCGGCACAGGCCCGCTCTACTTCAGCGTCATCCAGGCCGAGGATGGCCGCCATGCCCCCCTCGCCCAACGGAACTGCCTGCTGCATCGCCTCGCCGCGCAGCTTGACGAGACGCACGCCCTGAGCGAAGGGCAGGGCCCCGGCACAGACCATGGCGCTGTACTCGCCGAGGCTGTGACCTGCCATGGCGCCCGGGCGGGGGCCTTCCAGTTCCTGCCAGACACGCCAGATGGCCACACTGGCACTGAGCAGAGCCGGCTGGGTGCAGGCGGTAGCATTGAGGGCCGAGTCGGGCCCCTCCTGCACCACCTGCCAGAGGTCATACCCCAGAGCCTCCGAGGCCTCCTCGAAGGTAGTCCCTACCACACTGTAGCGTTCCGCCAGCTCCCGCAGCATGCCGATCTGCTGGGAACCCTGCCCGGGAAACACGAGGGCGAGGGGTTGCGTCATGTCAATCACCTTTACTCTTGTTGGCTGTCGTCGTCACCGGCACTATCCGGTGCGAGGAAGCGGGATACGTCCTCGGCTCGGCCTGCCGGGCCGGCCGACTCGAGGGCGGACCATCGTGGCGGCAGCCCCACCGACAGGTGGCGAGGCAGGTCGCGCTCAACTTCCTGAACCGCTCGCAACACGGCATAGTGGAAACCGGCCGCATCGGCGCTGCCGTGGCTCTTCACCACGATGCCGGCAAGCCCCAGCAGGCTGGCACCGTTGTAGCGCACCGGATCCAACTGGCTCTTGAAGCGCCGCAGCGCCGGACGCGCCAGCAGACCCACCAGGCGACTTCCCCAGTGGGCCTCGAAGGTGGCCTGAGCTCGCTCGACAAGCATACGGGCCACGCCTTCGCTGGCCTTGAGCACCGCATTGCCGACGAAGCCATCGCAGACCACCACGTCCACCTCGCCTGCGAAGATCCCGTCACCTTCCACATAGCCACGATAGTCCAGCCCGGGAAGCCGGCGCAGCCGGGCATCCGCCTCACGAACACTGGCCGTGCCCTTGATGCCCTCCACACCGACATTGAGCAACGCCACCCGGGGACCGGATAGGCCGTCAACGTAGCGGGCCATCAGCTCACCCATCAGCGCAAAGTCCACCAGTCGCGAGGCCGAGGCCTCGACGTTGGCACCCAGGTCAAGCAGGTAGCAGCGCCCCTGATGCCGAGTCGGAATGGCCGTGCTGATTGCCGGGCGCGAAATACCCGACACTGTGCCCAGGGCACGTCGCGCCAGTGCCATGAGGGCACCGGTATTCCCGGCGCTGACCCCCGCCGACGCCTCACCGCCGGCGACGCAGGCCAGCATCCTGGCCATGCTGGAGTCCTGGCCATGCCGCAAGGCGTCGGAGGGCCGTTCGCCTTCGGCGATGACTGAGGGCGCATCGGCAACATCCAGACGCGAGGCTGCCGCGGCGAATCGCCGCGGCAGGCGGGAGATCTCCAGCTCAAGGGCACGACGCTCACCGAACAGCGTCACCCTGAGGCGGGAATCCTGAAGCACGGCGCTGGCCGCCCCCTCCACGGTGGCGCGGGGACCCAGATCACCGCCCATCGCATCGATGGCGATCCTCACAACGACGTCAGCGGCCAGGCGTCACAGGATGGAGCGCCGTTGCCTCAGACTTCGACGACCTTGCGGCCACGGTAGAAGCCGTCCGGAGAGACGTGGTGGCGCAGGTGGGTAGTGCCGGTTTCCTTGTCCTGAGACAGGGCCGGGGCGGTCAGGGCGTCGTGGCTACGACGCATGCCGCGCTTGGAACGGGTCTTGCGGTTCTTTTGAACTGCCATGGGATGTCACTCCAGAGTGCAATCAATAAACTATCAGGGTTTACCCTTGAGGCGCTTGAGCACCTCGAACGGGCTCGCAGGGGGCTCGGCGGATGCCACGGACTCCGACCCACTGACCAGCTGGTCGCGAGAGACCTTACAGTCGGCCTCGTCGTGATATACCACCTGAGGCAGGCTAAGGATGAGTTCATCCTCAACCACCGTCAGCAGGTTCAGCTGTTCGTCTTCCACCAGAACCGGCTCGTGGGTACTCGGCAGCTCGGCTGCCAGAGCGTCACTGGTGACCATGCCCAGCAGGAACTCGCTCACCACGGACTGCGCCATGGGCGAGAGGCAGCGACGACAGGGCAGCTGCAACTCGGCCTCCAGGCGGCCATGGATCTCCCGGCGCCCCTGGGCGTCAATGGCGAAATCGAGCCAGACGCGACAGTCGCCAGTTTGCGCCCCGATCTCATCGGTAAGGCGCGAAAAGGCATCTAGGGGCATCAGCCCTTCGAGGTGCTCGGCGTGGGCGGCGAGCTTATAAGGCTCAACCCTGCTGGGGAGGCGTGTGGTCGTCATAGGCGCGCAATGATAGGCACTCCCTCTCCCCCTGTCAAAGCCGCCGTGGGGCAATGGCGCCTGCGCCTGGCGGGGGCCGCCGCCGACGCCCCCACCCTTGCCGCGATCATCCTGACGCCCGCCGACTTCATGCTACGCTGCATCCGTTACCGCGATCAGGACCCAATCCATGTCACGCCTCGTTCTTGCCTCCGGTTCACGCTGGCGCCGCCAGCTGCTGGACCGCCTTGAGATTCCCTATGTCTGGGAGAGCCCCGACATCGACGAGACCCCCCACCCGCAGGAGCCCCCCCAGGAACTGGTGCAGCGACTGGCACTTGCCAAGGCCACGCGCCTGGTCGAGACATGGCCGGACCACCTGATCATCGGCTCGGATCAGGTGGCGCTGTTCGATGGGGAGATCCTCGGCAAGCCTGGCAACGCCGCCACCGCCCGCCACAACCTGGCCCGCTTCTCCGGACACCGGGTGCGCTTTCTTACCGGGCTGGCGCTGCTGGATACCCGCCTTGGCCGACACCGGGTCTGTCATGAGACCTATGACGTGGTGTTCCGCAGGCTCGGCGACGAGGAGATCGCCCGCTACGTGGAGAAGGAAATGCCCCTGGACAGCGCCGGAAGCTTCCGTATGGAGGGGCTGGGCATCGCCTTGTTCGAGCGTCTGGAGGGGGACGACCCCAACACCCTGATAGGACTCCCGCTGATCCGCCTCTGCGCCCTGCTGCGCGAAGCGGGATTGGATCCGCTAGGGTAGCTGGTAGCGCAGCGGCGAGTCGGCGCGGGGAACGCCCAGCAAGTCCATGGCAACCCGCCCGAACTGCCGGGTAAAGCGTTCAAAGGGATCCAGCCGCGGGGTGTAGTCACGGACCCTCGGCTCCTCCAGCCGTTCGCGAGCGAGCCCCCCCACACTGCCGATGCCATCGATCAGGCCCAGCTCGACGGCCTGCTCGCCGTTCCATACCAGCCCGCTGAACAGCCGCTCGTCGTCGACCAGCCTGTCGCCGCGCCCTTCGCGGACCGCATCGATGAACTGGCCATGGGTGGCCTCCAGCACCGCTTCCCAGAAATCGCGATGCTCGGGGGAGAGTTCGGAGAAGGGATCGAGGAAGGCCTTGTTGTCCCCGGCGGCAAAGACTCGACGCTCGACGCCCAGGCGCTCGATCGCCTCCTCGAAGCCGAAGCTGGCGGAGATCACGCCGATGGAGCCGACCAGACTGGCCGGAGCGGCCAGGATCTCGTCGGCGGCGGCGGCAATGTAGTAGGCACCGCTGGCACCGACATCCTCGATGACCGCGATGATCGGCTTGTCACCCTCACCGCGCAGTCGCAGAATCTCGTCGAAGATGCGCTGGGACTGCACTGGGCTGCCCCCGGGGCTGTCGATCTGCAACACCACGGCGGTGCTCTCCTCGGCCTCCCAGGCGCGATTGAGCCCGGTGATCATGCGCTCGGCGCTGGCCGGCGACTCCGCGTCGATCGCCCCGCGCAGCTTGACCACGCCGAGATGGGGACCCGACGGCGGACTGACGCCAGGACCGCTGACGATCCCGTAGAGAGTGGCCGACAGGGAGGAGAGGATCAGCACCAAGAACAAGAAACGGAAAAACAGCTTCCAGCGACGGGAGCGGCGCTGCTCGGTCAGCACCCCGCCGATCCAGCGGTCCATCATCTCCATCTGCTGAAGACGCTGACGCTCGCGAAGCATCTCGGCATCCTCTGTCTGGGCTGCCGACGAAGCATCGGCCCGATGGGCCTCCTCGCGCGCCTCTCGCGCCTCCTCCGGACTCAGTTCTGGCCCCTGGGTCCAGCGGTCGTCTCGTCTGTCATCGCTCATAAGTGCTTTCCTTGAAACCTTGTTCCAGAGCTCAGGTGGCCCGAGCTCAGATGGCCCGGTCGAAGCCGATGCGCCCGTGCAGGAAGTCGAAGAGCTCGGGCACCGCCTCGGCGGTAAAAGCCGGTTGACAGGCTGCGAGGCGCTCGGCGGCATGCACCCCCCAGGCGACCGCCACTCGGTCCATGCCCAGCGCTCTCGCCATTTCCAGGTCATACTCGGTATCGCCCACCATCACCGCCTCCTCAACGCCGACGTCGAGTTCGACCAGCAGCTCTTCAAGCATCCGCGGGTGGGGCTTGGAGAGCGTCTCATCGGCGGTGCGGCTGGCATGGAACCAGTGGCCGCTGTCGCTCTCGCGAAACACCCGATCGAGACCCCGGCGGCTCTTGCCTGTCGCTACCGCCAGGCGCTGCCCCGGAAGTCCGCGCAGCCGTGACACTCCCTCCTCCACGCCAGCGAAGAAGCGCATCGGGGTGTCATTGCCCTCGACGAAGTGCCAGGCGTAAAGGCGGCGCAACAGCTCTGCCCGGTCGGGATCGATGCCCGGACAGAGAGCGGCAATGGCCTCGGGCAGCCCCAGGCCGATAATATTGCGAATACTCTCGGGGGAGAGCTCGCCCCAGCCGGCCTCTCGGGAGGCCGCCTGCATACAGGCGACGATTCGCGCCACGGAATCCATCAGGGTACCGTCCCAGTCGAAGATCACCAGTCGATAGCGCATTATCGTCTCCGTCGTCGGACTTTCAGTGGTCAAGGAGCATGACGGGCCCGGGTAAGCACCGCCTCGAGCTCATCAGGAAGCGGCGCCTTGATCTGAACCGGTCGGCCGCTGGTGGGTTCGGGAAAGGTCAGCGAGGCCGCGTGCAGAAATAGCCGAGAGAGCCCCAGAGAGGCCGCGAGCTTCTGGCTCTCGCGGCTGCCGTACTTGTCGTCGCCGAGCAGCGGGTGGCCGGCGTGAGCGGCATGCACACGGATCTGATGAGTCCGCCCGGTGACCGGCTCGGCCTCTACCAGGGTCACCCGAGAGAAGGCCTCGCGCACCGCGAAGCGGGTGCGGGCCACCTTGCCGGCCGGATCGACCCGCACCCGGCGCTCGCCGTTGCCGAGTTCGTAGCGGTCCAGTCGGGCCGCCACGAAGTCGCGTCGCGCCGACCAGCGACCGGCCACCAGGGCCAGGTACTGCTTGTCCATCCGATGCTGCTTGAGCGAGTCGTTCAGCGTCAGCAGCGCAGGACGCGACTTGGCCAGCAACAGGCAGCCCGAAGTGTCGCGATCCAGGCGGTGCACCAGCTCGAGGAAGTCGAGGTCCTCGCGAACCTGCCGCAGGGCCTCGATCAGACCGATCTTGACCCCGCTGCCGCCATGCACCGCGAGCCCCGAGGGCTTGTTGATCACCAGCCAGTCGCGACCCTCCACCAGCACGCTGCCGGCCAGCAGGTTGCGCAGATTGTCACTCACTTCGCGGACCGCCTCACGCGGTGACAACTTGAGCGGTGGGATGCGCACCATATCGCCCAACGCCAGCCGGGTGTCGGCCTTGACGCGTTTCTTGTTGACCCGCACCTCACCCTTGCGCACGATGCGGTAGATGAGTGCTCGCGGCGCCCCCTTGATACGCGTCAGCAGGAAGTTGTCGACCCGCTGTCCCGCCTGGCCCTCGGTCACCTCTATCCACTGTACGTCGCGCCCTTCGGCCATGCCGAGACTCCACTGCCATACCTTCGAAAGTCCGCATTCTATCGCAGTGAGCGCCATCCTGCGCCAATTGCTGACCACCCCCTTTACTGTTATATTGCTAGCTCGCTTCAATGGGCCTCGAATGGCTCCATATCTGCGCCTGCACGACAGACACGCGGGCCGAAGCGAAAAGATCAGGCCGCGACGACGCTCATCCGTCCCGCCGCCACGTAATATATGTAATAGCAGCGATACAACGCCACGCCCGGATCCCCTTGCCACTCCCCTGTCATGGAGTGGCCACAGGCCACGGGAAACGTTCCACAAGCGTGCCGCAGGCCGGCGTCGGCGAATCGATGAATGCCAGGTGTTGGCGGTGACTGCAGGGCCGGACGGGTGACACCCCACCGAGACATGTCCTGCCTCCGCCCCGTACTCAAGAAGGTCATGCCGTGCCGTTGCACCGCGTTAGGCGGTAAACGTTACGGCCGGACGCTACCGCGACTCCGCGACATGCGCTGAGCACAAGCACGCAGCACCCAGAGGTTCGCCCACGCCGCTACTCGCCGGCGCCCCTTTTTTGCGAGTCAACATGAAACGGATGCTCATCAATGCGACCCAGCCCGAAGAGCTGCGGGTCGCACTAGTCGATGGACAACGCCTCTATGACCTGGACATCGAATCCGGTGCCCGGGAGCAGAAGAAAGCCAATATCTACCGCGGCAAGATCACCCGCATCGAACCCTCCCTCGAAGCCGCCTTCGTCGACTTCGGCGCCGACCGCCACGGCTTCCTGCCGCTGAAGGAGATCTCTCGAGAGTACTTCGTCAAGGAGCCCGCCTCCGGTCGTCCTAGCATCAAGGAGGTCCTCAAGGAAGGCCAGGAAGTCATCGTTCAGGTCGACAAGGAGGAGCGCGGAAACAAGGGTGCAGCGCTGACCACTTTCATCTCACTGGCCGGTCGTTTCCTGGTGCTGATGCCCAACAACCCCAAGGCCGGCGGCATTTCGCGCCGTATCGAGGGCGAGGAGCGCAGCCAGCTCAAGGAGGCCATGGGTCACCTGACCGTGCCGGACCGCATGGGTCTGATCGTGCGCACCGCCGGCATCGGCCGCTCCCCCGAGGAGCTGCAATGGGACCTGGACTACCTGGTACAGGTGTGGGAGTCGATCACTGCCGAGGCCGGCAAGCGCTCCGCCCCCTTCCTGATCTACCGCGAATCCAATGTCATCATTCGTGCCATGCGCGACTACCTGCGCCAGGATATCGGTGAGGTGCTGATCGACAGCGAGGCGGTGCATCAGGAGGCACTGGCCTTCATCCGCCAGGTCATGCCCTCCTACCAGCAGAAGATCAAGCTCTACGTCGACGAGGTCCCGCTCTTTTCGCGGTTCCAGATCGAGTCGCAGATCGAGACCGCCTACGAGCGCGAGGTGAAGCTGCCCTCCGGTGGGTCCATCGTCATCGATCACACCGAGGCGCTGGTCTCCATCGACATCAACTCGGCACGCGCCACCCGTGGCAGTGACATCGAGGAGACGGCGCTGCAGACCAACCTGGAGGCGGCCGACGAGATCGCCCGCCAACTCCGCCTGCGCGACATCGGCGGCCTGGTGGTGATCGACTTCATCGACATGAGCCCGGCGCGCAACCAGCGAGAGGTCGAGAACCGCATGCGCGACGCCCTCAAGCTGGACCGCGCCAGGGTACAGATCGGCCGCATCTCCCGCTTTGGCCTGATGGAAATGTCCCGCCAGCGTCTGCGCCCGTCGCTGGGCGAGACCAGTGGCGTTGTCTGTCCGCGCTGCGTCGGCCAAGGCACCATCCGTGACGTGCGCTCCCTGTCGCTCTCCATCATGCGCCTCATCGAGGAAGAGGCCATGAAGGAGCGCAGCGCCCAGATCCGCGCCATCCTGCCAGTGCCGGTAGCCACCTACCTGCTCAACGAGAAGCGCAAGGTGCTCGCCGACATCGAGCGTCGTCAGGAGGTCCGGGTGGTGCTGCTTCCCAGCCCCGAGATGGACACGCCCCACTACGATGTCCAGCGACTGCGCGACGACCATATGGATGAGGAAGGTACCGCCGTTCTCTCCAGCTTCGAACTCTCCACCGACACCGACGTCGGCCGCGAACCCGATGCCGCCTTCGGCAAGCCTGTGCAGCGCGCCGAGGCGGCGGTGAAGACCGTCATCCACCACGAACCCGCCCCTGCCTCTCTGCAGCAGGAAGAGGTTCCGGCCGCCGCACAGGCCCCGACTCCCGAGGCTGCCCCGGCGGCCAAGAGCCCGGCCCCGGCCAGGCCAACCGTCGCGCAACCGCCCGTCGCCGAGCCCCAGTCAGGCGTGTTGGGACGCCTGGTCAAGGGCCTGGCCAAGCTGCTTGGCAACGACGAATCCCCCATCGATACCGGGCAGAAACCATCCGCACGCCAGGACGCGTCCCGCGATGACAAGGGCGAACGCAAGACGCCTCAGCGCGATGACGAGCGTGGCGGCGAGCGTGGC
>CAYWBG010000025.1:0-22879 GCA_964456005.1 uncultured Halomonas sp. | reverse complement strand
TCGATGCCGGTGATGCAGATGATGTCGCCGGCGGTGGCCTCGTCGGTCTGCACGCGCTCCAGGCCCATATGGGTCATGACCTGGCCGATCTTGCCCTTGCGGGTGTTGCCTTCCTTGGTGATGACGGTGACCTGCTGGTTGGGCTTCACCGAGCCACGCTTGATGCGGCCCAGGCCGATGACGCCCACGTAGCTGTTGTAGTCCAGTGCCGAGATCTGCATCTGGAAGGGGCCGTCGAGCTCTACCTTGGGCGGCTCGACGATGTCGACGATGGACTGGAACATGGGGGTCATGTCCTCGGCCAGCTCGTCGGGATCCGGCCCGGCGATGCCGTTGAGCGCCGAGCAGTAGATGATCGGGAAGTCGAGCTGCTCGTCGCTGGCGCCGAGGTTGTCGAACAGGTCGAAGATCTGGTCGATGACCCAGTCCGGACGGGCGCCGGGACGGTCGATCTTGTTGACCACCACGATGGGCTTGAGGCCCTGGTCGAAGGCCTTCTGGGTGACGAAGCGGGTCTGCGGCATGGGGCCGTCTACCGCGTCCACCAGCAGCAGTACCGAGTCGACCATGGACATCACACGCTCCACCTCGCCACCGAAGTCGGCGTGTCCCGGGGTGTCGACGATGTTGATGTGGTAGCCCTGGCCGGCGTCGTCCTGCCAGTGGATCGCCGTATTCTTGGCCAGGATGGTGATGCCGCGTTCCTTCTCCTGGTCGTTGGAGTCCATGACGCGCTCCTGCCCCTCGGCCTTGCGGTCCAGGGTGCCGGACTGGCTGAGGAGCTTGTCGACCAGGGTGGTCTTGCCGTGGTCGACGTGGGCGATGATGGCGATGTTCCGAAGACTTTCTATATTTGAAGGAGTTACGGTCGTGCTCATAGGGTGTGGCTCGCTAATATGTACGCACCTATGTACACGTTTTGGAAAGTACCCTAGGCGCGGGGCAGGGAAGTGTAGGGCGCGCATTGTACAGACTACCACCGCCTAGTAGTAGCAGAATGATGGACGGTGCGGTGGGCTATGCCATCATGCTGGTGGCCGTGGGGTCGCTGACGTCGTTTGCGCTGTTGCACCGCCGCTGTGGCCCCGGTTCGACTAGCCCGGGCCTGCGCTTCTATCTGTCGAGCCTTGGGTCAGGGGTTTGAGCCGGTATCGCTGGCTGTGACGGCGATACGATCAGATTAACGCCGCTGATGAAGGAGCCATCTCCTGACGCGCTCAGCTTGATTGGGCCACTATCGCTGAGACCCAGGCGCTGCAGTTGCTGCGGTGATAGCCTCAACTGGTAATCTCCGGCGATGACGCCTGGCACAATATAGAAACCGTCCCAGCTGCTTGTTGTTCGAGCCACTACCTCTTGCCGGTCGTTCAGCAGTTCCAGCTCAATATCGCCGATACCACGCTCGACCCCACCTTCAAGTCGATAGACGGTGCCATCGATTTCTGTGGTCATGGTCACCGGGAATTCCAGGCTGGCCACGCTGCCCGGGCGCGGCACCAGCCTCAATCCTTCGATCGCCGGCGCCCATTGCGGGTCGGACAGCGTGGCGGTGTCTATCTCGATGTCGACATGCTGTTTTACCGGCAAGTGGTCGATATGGGCAATGCCCGCCGCATCCGTTCGGGCTCGATGCCTGACGCCATTAACCTTGAATCCAGCACCCTGCAACGGCTCCTCATTGGCGTCCATTACGCCATCGTGATCCTCGTCCAGGAAGACGCGCACCGACACGGCTCCAGTATTCGCCACCGGCCGGGCATCGAATCGCCAGTCCGAGCGCCGATCATCCCGGCCCATGGAAATAAACAATTGCGCCCCTATAGCGATATCTCCTGTATCTACATAGCTGGCATTAACACCCAGCCCGAAGCGGCCCAGACTTTTGGTCAAGCCGGTAGAGTAACGGGTTGCGGTTGACGCAAAGGTGTGGGCGATGCCCAGGGTCCCGCGATAGCCTTCTGCCAGAGTCTTTTCAGCGGAGAATGCTAGCGAGGAAATGTCACTTTCGGAGCCCAGCCGGTAATCGATCTGGCTGCGCACATTCATATCGCGTAAACGACGACTGACCTTCAGGCTGCCGGTAGTTTGCTCAATGTCATCGGAGTCGCGCCAGCGAAGGGTGTTGGTGAGGGCCGTGCGATGCACATAAGCGGAAGCACGAGTGCTGACTTCGGTATCGACCCTGCCGGACTCCCGCTCGTCACGTGTGGCCTCGAGGGTGACGGGCATGCGCGAGCGAGACGTCAGGGGAAGGGAGCCGGTGAGTCGAAGCTCATCACGGGTGCGAATGGGGTCGCTACCACCGGGAAACAGCTCACTGGTGAAGTCGGTCAAGTGAATGCGACTCGCGTCCACGGCCACGCCGCCGATACGAGTCTGGACACCGAGCTCGGCCAGTGATCCACCGTCCTTCGCCTGGACAATGTCCCCGCCGAGACTCAGCGACTGCCAGAAGGTTCGCACCCCCAGGGTGGTATAGAGTTCCTCGTCCTCCTCCGCCGGTGCCCGGATCAGCCCGGCCGAGGCGGTCAGCGCGCGCGCGAGGCCCAGGTCAAACTGGGCGATGGTTCGAGATTGGCCGTCGTCGTCCCGGTGCTCGGTCACGCTGTACTGGAAGTCGCCGGGGGGGACCATTGATTGATCCAGGGGGAAGCTGTGCTGTTCTACCCGCGTCTCGCCCAGGGGGCCGTTGAAAATCAGCCGGAAGTCATTGCGGCCATAGCTCAGGGGCTGGTCGTCGAAACGATAGCGGCCTTCGGCATCGGGCTGCGCAAAGCTCACCAGGGCACCATTGTAATAGAGCTCCACGTCCCACCCTGGCGGCAAGTCGCCTTCGAACGTCTGGCGGTCGAAGCTGGTGGGCCGCGTCAGGGGGCGATTGCTCAGCGTCACCCCCTCGCCCCTGGTGCCGCGGGAAATGTTTTCAACGCTGGGGGTAGAGAGACTGCCGAGCCGGAAAGAACGGGCACGCAGGGGGCCTAACAGCTCCCCTTTGGGATCGTGACGACCTAGCGTGGCCCGCACCTTCGGAGAAGGGTCCTGTAGGCCGCTGGATAAGTAGAGCGAGGACTCCATGCCTAGCAGATCCCCGGTGAGGTAGGCGGTATAGGCCGCGTCGCTTTGGATACGGTCATCCCTGCGTTGCACTTCGGTGGTCAACGTCTGATCGATGAACGGCATGCTCCACAGCCGGTATGGCTGATCGTGGTGGGGATAGCCGGGATCCTCATAGCTACCAGGCGTTCCGGCACGATCCCCGAGGCGTTCCCGAGCCAGGCGTGCTTGCAGGGGCAATGCCTCGAGGGCATGTACGCGCAGGGAGAGGCTGGCGCGGTCGATCTCGAGTGACAGCGGAAGCCAGTCTTCGAGCAGTGACACCGCCACATAGATATCGTCCGGCTCCGCCAGCACCAGCGCTGGATCGAAGGTCTCGTTACTCCCGGCCAGGGTAACGCTGGCGTTGTCCAGGTTCAGGCTGAACCCGCGATCTTCGCTGAGGATAAAGCCGCTGGCTATGCCTTCCCCTGGCTGAGCCTGGATGGCGATGGTCAGCAATCTTGCCAGCTCGCCCAGAGGCAGCAGGGTATGCTCACCCACCTCATAGGCCGGAATGGCGCCTGACAGTACCGACTGGTCCAGGCGCACCTCCAGGATCAGGAGCTCCGGTTCCCCGGCTGGCTCCTGGGCCTGCAGGGCCGATGCGTAGGCCAGCACGCAGGCCAGCAACACGCACCATACCGTCAGCACCGTCCACTGCCTGATCCGGTGGGCGATAGTGAGTATCGGATCTGTGCGGTGGAACCAGGAAGTTATAGCGACAGCTCTGACTCGGCCAGCAACTTGCCGCCATCCTCGGCCTGTTCACGGTAGGTGACGCGCAGAGTGCCGTTGCTTAGCGGCAGGCCACTCGGCGGTTGCAGTGCAATGCGTGCTTGTCGCAGGGGGTTGGGGGTGTAGACCGCGACCCCATTGGCGCGACCGATGACCTGCTCGGCGCCGCTTCGTGGGGTGAAGCTGACGGTCAGGTCGCCGTAGACAGACTGCGTACCGCCACGCTGCATCTGCAGGGCAAGCAGCAGTGCTCCGCCCGAGGATCGCTGAAGCTCGAGCTGGGTCAAGGCCACATTGGCGTCTGTCGCGCCATGACGCACGATCACCGGGATGGAGGCGCCGACCAGCGCCGTCAACTGGATCCCTATCTCATCAGCGGCGGCAGCGCCGGACTCGATGCTTCGACGTCCACTGGTGTCTGGCTGTTGGGCGAACAGCAGGTGGGATCGATACTCACCGGCCACCAGGTCGGAAGGTTTCCGGACCATGATGCGGACCGCCTGACCCGCACCGGGCTCGAGGGTCACCTGCCGCGGCGAGTATTGCAGCAACGTCTCGGCAAACTGTTCACCCGGCAGAGGCGCGATGATGTCGCTGAATGCACCGGCGTCACTCATGCGTCGGTTGACCAGGGAAATGCGGTAGGTGGCACTCTCGGTGCCGTTATTGATCAGCTCTACCTGGGCCGAGCGCTGGTTGCCCTCGAAGACGACGCGGGTCGGATAGAGCATCAACTGGGCCAGCGCATGGCTCGCCGGCAACACGAGCAGCAGGGCGCAAAGGGTGAAGCGGGAGAGGAACGTCGTGCCACCTGATTGGTGGGTCAAGGCCTTGGGGATCATGGTGGAATCCATTGTTCGTTTGTTTCGTGAGTGCCGGACGGCACATGGAACGACGGGCGCCACCCGGTGGCGGCGCTCGAGAGGCATCAGTTGTAGTTAACGATCACGCTGAGGGTGCCGGCATAATCTCCCGGCGCCTGTGCAAAACCGACATTGAGTGTTCCTCCGACCGTCAGGCTCTGGGAGCCACCCGCGCTCAGCTGGCCGCCGGCCCCGGAAGGGGCACTGGTAAAGTCGTTGATGACCATATCGCTGCCCGGGCCCGTCAGCGTCACGACATCGTTGCCGGGCAACTGGATGGTATAGGTCGCCTCGGCATCTCCCGTGACCGTAAACTCGGCGGCGATGCCCTCGCCCGAGCGAATCAACAGCACATCGCCACCGGCACTGCGCAGGCCGCTGGGGCTGACCGCAACCGAGCCGCCATTGCCGGCCACGAAGCTACCGAACGACAATCCCCGGGTGTTCTGTATCGCGATCTCCTGTGCCCAGCCATGGGAAGCCACGAGAGTGGCCAAGGCGGCGCCAGCCATGATTGCTGCCCATTTGTGTGTCATCGCAATATCCCTGGGTTCTGGTAATACTCGGCTTGTTAGTTATTGAATGAAACACAAGCAATAACTGCAGTGCCCGTGGTGGTTCTATCTGTGGGTAAATAAAAAAGTAATGCCCCCGGCAAAGCCGGGGGATGCTTGCTTTAGGGGTGAGAGTATTCACGGGGGAGAGTAACGCTGACGTCGGTCAGCGCAAAATCAGGGTGGAGTCTATTAAAGGTCTTTTCATCACGCCACCCTGCTCTTCGCCGGACTAGCGCCCGGCTCGGTATGCCAGTGAACGGTTAGTTGTACTCTACCGTTACCGACACATCGCCGGTATAGGTTCCGGCAGCCTGAGCCCCGGCCACATCGAGTATGCCACCCAGATAAAACGACTGTGTACCATCTGTGAGTGTGCCGGTTGATATATCGCCCGTGGTGGCGCCGTCGGCGGTGAAAGAACTGATTCTTTCTAATGCCATTGTCTCCGACGTTCCGCCCGTGTTGGTTAGCTCACTAGTGAGGGGCCAAGAAATACTGTAGGTAGCGGCACCATCACCGGTGACGTCGAATTGGGCGGCAGTCGGAGAGGAGTCAACGCTCGAGAGAATGACATCCCCTGATGCGGTTCGATTACCGTCGGTAGTAACCATCACGGTACCGAGGGCAGTACCAGGGGCGAACTTGCCAAAAACCAGGTCCGCCGACTTTGTGATGGCAATGGGCACGATGACGGTGCCCGTCGCCGAGGTTGTCGCATCCGCAGCAAAGCTGTTGGATGCCCCGAAAGCCCCGAGCGCGACGATGGACGCCAGTGCGGTACGGCGGAAATTCTTGCGAATAAAAGTGGAAGAGTTCATTTATCAATCCCCTATAAGCCATTGCCGAGGTGGTTTGCCGTCGACAATCCTTTGATTTAAACCAAGTAGGGGAACCGTTAACACTGCGATGGGGGCGGGCATGAAAAAACGTGCCTGGAGCCAAAGGGGAGGTGTCGGCGGTCCCGCTGTCTTGGGGTGATTACACCCTTTAGACCGGTGACTTTGCGCCCCCGCCTTTCGACGGGTTTGCCTTTTTCTGTCTTTCCGACAGTTCGGTGAAGATTCCGCTCTGTCGTGAGCCGTATCATCTTTCAGTGAGCTGGCCTTGTCCCATGGTGACGGAAGGATGAACTTTCCACAAGCGGATTATTTGAAAGATTTGCAATGAAAATCATGAGTTAATTTATTTGGCTGGTATCTTGTTGTTTTATGTCAGAAAGCTTCTTTAATATCGAGTCCTCAAACAGTGCCTTCTTATGTTTCTGCGCCAAGGTTATGGGATTCGAGAGGTGAGAGCATTCAATCAATTATACTTCTTTTTACACCCCGGAAAGTCGCCAGGACTTTGGAATTTAGGCTTTTGCTGTTTTTCTTGATATTAGATCAAGCCCTTCGATAAAGCCACGAGCCTGGCTTGGTTGTAGGTGGCCCATTTTTTTTACAGCAGGCATGTTGGCTTATCCAAGATTAGTTGCGCGCTCAATTCCGTTGCCTCCGGGTAAGCGGTGGACCTCATTGCAGAGGCGATCGAATGTGAGGCGCCTTCATCAGACCTCATGTGTTGCGCGAGTCTGTCTCGTCACGCTGAGCCATTAGTGAGTGCCGAATGTCGGCGGTCCCCCTACCCTCGGGAAACCCGAGCCCCCGCTTGGAAATTTCCCACCCTCTGCGAAGAACCATTTTTCAGCGGGATGTGTAAATATCTCTGCACTTGGGTCGCCTCCACTGTCACAGGGAGGTTGCCCGTTTCCGGCCATTTCAATGCGTTGGGGGCTTGCCTGGCAGGCATTTCAGGCGCCGCTGCCATCCAGCTGAGGCGAAAGGCGGCGCCCACTCGGCCCTATACACCGTTTCGCGAACCGTTTCATTGATCCATGGCATGGGTTGCGCAATAGTAGCGGTCAGGCCCGACCGTCACGGAGATCGACGCGATGCCCGAGGATCCCGGAAGCAGTGGCCGCACCCTTCATCAGGCCCATGAACTGCTCAGCTTTCATCTCGACAATCTGCCTCTGGCGGTGATCGAGTGGGATAGTGAGTTTCGTATCGCTCGCTGGTCGAGACGCGCCGAGACCCTGTTCGGTTGGCCGGCGGAGGCGGTCATCGGCCTGCACCCCTTCGAATTTGCCTTCGTTCATCCCGAGGATTCCCAGCCCGTCGCAGGGGTCATCCAGCGACTTCTCGACGGTATCGATTCGCAGCATGTCTCGACGAATCGCAATCTGACCCGGGACGGGGCTCTGGTCGAATGCGAGTGGCACAACTCCATCCAACTCGATGATCAGGGCCGTGTGACCTCGGTGCTTTCGGTGGTGCATGACGTGACCGAGCGGAATGACACGGAGCAGCGCAACCGCGAGCTGCTGGCCAGTGAACAGGCTCTCAAGTCGCAGTTTCGTGCCATCTTCGAATCCGCCCCTGGCCTTTATCTGGTCCTGACGGCCGACGATTATCGGATCGTGGGTGTCAGCGATGCTTATCTTCAGGCGACCTATACCGACCGCGAGGCCATCATCGGCCGCCAGCTGTTCGACGTCTTTCCGGTGACACCCGACCAGTCGAATGCCCGGGGAGTCGAGGAGTTGAGCGCTTCGCTGGCACGGGTCAAGCGTTACGGCCAACCCGATACCATGCCCGTCCTTCGTTACCCGATTCCCAATCCCGAGACGGGCGATTTCGAGGAGCGCTACTGGAGCCCCATCAATGTTCCGGTGTTCGACGAGCAGCGGCAGCTGTCGCTGATCCTGCACCGTACCGAGGATGTCACCGACTACCTCCACGAATCGCAGGTCATCGAACCCACGGACATGGAGCTGATCGCCCGTGCCCGGGAGCTCAAGACCCTCCTCGAACGCCATCGCAGCAGCGAAGAGCGTTGGCGTCGTCTCTTCGCCGAGGCCGCTACCGGCATCGTGCAGGCCGACACCCAGGGCCGCTTCCTGTATGCGAATCGGGCCTTCTGCAACATGCTGGGCTATTCCGAGGAGTCGCTCAGGTCCACCGACTTCCTCTCCCTGACCCATCCCGGGGACCGGCAGGCCAATCTCGACAAGCTGGGACCGCTGCTGGCCGGCGAGACAAGCAGCTTTATCATCGAGAAACGCATGCTGGATCGCCGCGGCGAGGTGGTTTGGTGCCGCAACAGTGTCTCCGCCCAGCGCGATGTCCACGGCACGATCGTCAGCCTGGTCGCGGTGGTCGAGGACATTACCGCCCAGCATGCGGCAGAAGCGCGACAGAAATCGCTGGCTCAGCGGCTGACCCGCAGCCTCGAGAACATGAGCGATGCCTTCTTCCTGCTCGACGAGCGCTGGTGCTTCTCCTACCTCAACCACCAGGCAGAACGCGTGCTGGAGCGCTCCGCCGAGGAGCTCCTGGGGCGAAACGTCTGGGAAGCCTTTCCCGAGGCCCGCGAGAGCGAGGCCTGGACCTGCTATCACCAGGCGGCCCAAAGCGGTGAGTCGAAGCACTTCACCTTCTTCTATGCCCCCCTGGCCCAGTGGTTCGAGGTCAATGCCTACCCGGGAGAGGAGGGCCTGGCGGTCTACTTTCGCACCGTTACCGAGAAGAAGCGCCTCGAGGCACAGCTTCAGGAGGCGCATCGCATGGAGGCCATCGGTCACCTGACCGGGGGCATGGCCCACGACTTCAATAACCTGCTGACCGTGGTGATGGGTAACGCCGACCTGCTCTGCGAGGCCCTGGCAGACGACCCCCGGCTTGGTCCCCTCGCCCAGGCCGTTGCCGACAGCGCCCAGCGGGGGGCCGACCTCACACAGCGTCTTCTCGCCTTCGCCCGACGCCAGGCCCTGGCCCCTCAGCCCACCGATATCAACCGCCTGGTCCATGGCCTGGCCGAACTGCTGCGGCGAACCCTGGGGGAGCAGGTCGAGCTGAGCTTCCATCCGGAAGGAGGCCTCTGGCCGGCGGATATCGATCCTTCACAGCTCGAGAGCGCGCTGCTCAATCTCTCCATCAACGCCCGGGATGCCATGCCCGATGGCGGGCAGCTGATCATCGAGACCCGCAATGTGTCACTCTCGGCCCTGTATGCCGATAATCATCTGGAGCTGGCACCGGGGGATTATGTCTGCATCGCGGTCACCGATACCGGGATAGGGATCCCCGAGGCCATCCGGGACCGTGTGTTCGAGCCTTTCTTTACTACCAAGGAGAAGGGCAAGGGCACGGGGCTGGGATTGAGCATGGTATTCGGTTTCCTTAAGCAGTCCGCCGGGCATGTCAACGTCTACTCGGAGGAGGGCGTAGGCACGACCATCAAGCTCTACCTGCCGCGGATTCAGCAGGCCGCCTACGCCCCCCCGCCCAGGCCGGAGGAGGGAGCGAACCTGAAAGGCAGCGAGACCCTGTTGGTGGTGGAGGACGATGTGGCGGTCAGGGAATACGTCGTGGCGCAACTCGCGGCGGCTGGTTATGGTGTGCGGCAGGCAAAGGATGGCCCAGACGCCATGGCCATTCTCGCCACTGATTCCGCGATCAAGCTGCTCTTCACCGACGTCATGATGCCCGGCGGCATGACCGGCAGGGACCTGGCCAATGCGGCACTCACGCTCAGACCCGACCTCAAGGTGGTCTACACCTCCGGCTACACCGAGAATGCTATCGTGCACAACGGCAGGCTGGATGCAGGGGTCCGATTCCTCGGCAAGCCCCATCGCCCCGCCGCCCTGCTGAACATGATCAGAGAGGCGCTGGATGACGACTGACAGGAACGGCGAGGGAAAGCCACCGCGTCTGCTCATCCTCGATGATGAGTCGATGACCGGTGAGACCATTGCCCGCATCGCCGATTTTGCCGGCTTCGAGGCTCGGCACCTCATCTCGCCGGCCGACTTTTTCGAGCAGGCCACGGCCTGGGAGCCGGATATCCTGGCCGTTGACCTGATCATGCCGGAGATGGACGGCGTGGAGGTGATGGCCGAGTTGGCCAGGCGTGGGTGCCGGGCCCGCCTGATCATCACCAGCGGGGTGGGCAGCCGAGTACTGGATGCGGCCGCTCGCTCGGCCAGAGAGCACGGCCTGGACATCGTCGGGGTGATTGGCAAGCCCTTCTCGGCCGCCAGCCTTCGAGAGCTCCTGTTCAAGGCCATCGAGAAGGCGGCGGAGGGCCGCGACGACTCGCCAGGCGAGCGAACTGCGGCTCGTGAAGCCAGCGTCGAAGACCTGGAGCAGGCACTGGCCCTGGGGCAGATCCACCTGGCCTATCAGCCCAAGGTGCGCTGTCGTACCGGTACCCTCGTGGGTTTCGAGGCACTGGCTCGCTGGCAGCATCCGCAATTGGGCTTCATTCCGCCTGACGTCTTTATCCCCCTGGCAGAGGCGCATGGCCTGATCGATCGCCTTACCCTGGCGGTGACCCGGAAGGCGCTCGACTGGCTGGCCGAGATATCCTCGCCTGATACCGCCAGGCGCGTTGGGCAACACATCCTTCAGGACATCCTGCTGTCGCTGAATATCTCCGCTCGCTCCCTGGGCAACGGCGCCCTGTTTGACGCGATCCTGCAGCTCTGCCGCGAGCGGGATATTGCGCCACAGCGCATCGTGCTCGAACTCACCGAGACGAGCGCCATGCAGGATGCCACCACCTCGCTCGACACCCTGACCCGGTTGCGCCTGCAGGGCTTCCAGCTCTCCATCGACGACTTCGGCACCGGCTACTCCTCGATGGTACAACTGGTACGCCTGCCCTTCTCGGAGCTGAAGGTCGACAAGCGATTCGTGATGACCGCCAACGACTCGGAGGAGTCGCGTGCGGTGATCCGCTCGGTGGTGGAGCTGGGACGCAGCCTGGGGCTTAGCACCACGGCCGAGGGTGTCGAGGACCAGGAGACGCTTAACTATCTCGACGGGCTGAAGTGCGATCTGGCCCAGGGCTATCTGATTTCACGCCCCCTGCCGCCGGATGCGGTCCCTGGCTGGTTTATGGCCCGCGAGGCACAACGCGAGGAGCTCCGGCTCACGGCGCTGATGCGCCTCGGCTTGCTGGATACCCCCGCCGAGGCCCGCTTCGATCGCCTCACGCGGCTGGCGCGCCGGCTCTTCGGGGTCTCCAGCGTGCTGATCAGCCTTCTGGATCGTGATCGTCAGTGGTTCAAGTCCCGGCAGGGCTTCGACGTCAAGGAGACCCCTCGCGATATCGCCCTCTGCCACAAGACGCTCGAGCGCGACGAGCTGATGGTGGTTCCCGACACCCATGACCACTCACTCTTCCAGCACAATCCTCTGGTCACGAGCTCTCCCTTTATCCGCTTCTACGCCGGTCGGCCGCTCTACCTGCCGAGTGGCGAGAAGGTCGGGACCCTCTGCCTGATCGACCCTGAGCCACGCGGTTTCGGGGAGCGGGATGCCGAACTCCTCGATGACCTGGCCCGGATGGTCGAGAATGAGCTGTCACACTCCGTGTCGGATGGCCATGATGAGCGGACCGGTCTACTCAACCGCGTGAGTTTTCGCGAACAGGCCGAAGCGGCCTGCCAGCTGTGCCGGCGCCTCGGGCTACCCATGGCCCTGGTGTCGGCGAGACTCGATGAGCTCCCCACCATCAACAAGCTCTTCAGCCGGAATGCCGGCGACCGCCAGTTGCAGGACCTGGCCCGCCTGATGGCTGACGTCGCCGAGGATGCCGACCTGACCGGGCGCTATCGTGCCACCGAGATCACCGCCCTGATGATGGGCGCCGGCCTCGAGACGGCGCGGCAGATCGGTGAGCAGCTGCGACTCTCCATCCTCCACAACAACGACGGCCAGGGGGCCGATCAGGCCCGGCTCTCCCCCAGCATCCGGATGGCGGAATTGTTGCCCGGTGAAGGCGCCTTCGAGCAGCGCCTGGAAGAGGCCTGGCAGTTCCATAGCCTGGTGGAGTCGGGTTGATCCCGTCACGGCATCGAAGCGCAGCCCCTTCAGGGCTCGAGGGTTTCCACTCTGGCGCCACAGGCATGCAGCCGCTCGATCAGTTCGGTGGGGGCGTCGTTTTCCAGCTCGGGGTCGAAACCGCCGATACGCTCGAACCAATCTCGGGAGACACAAAGAGCGTCCTTTGGCGTTGAGCGGCGCAGGCGCGAGAGTAGGCGCGCGATCAGGCTGGTGCGTCCCATCGGCAGGACGGCGGCATCATAGGTCTGGTTCGCCACCCCTGCCGCCAGGCGGGTCAGTCGGTCGTGACTCGGTACGCGTCTGGCCATCGGCAGCAGCAGCACGTCGCCGGTACAGTCGAGGATGGCGGCATTGAGCCGGGCGCCGAGGGGGGCCGCGGGACAAATCGTCAGGCGCGCACCGAACCGACTCACGAGGTCGGGCAGGCGCGAGTCCCCCGTATCGTCGGCCACCACGATAGTGAAACTGGCCTGGCCGTCATCGCCATTGCCGGCCACGGCGGCGAGCTGCCGGGGAAGCCAGGCGCCCGAGGTGCGGGAGTCGATGAGGATGCAGCCGGTGAAGGAGGCCATGCGAGCTCCATGGGACATGCCGCCGATGCTGGGCTTCCGGAGGCGCGGCCGTTGGCTCGCTGCCGGGGTGTGGCGATGTAAGCGATTGTAGCCCAAGGTGTTGAAGTGTTCCAAAGCGTTTTAGGGTGAAATTTCTGGGGCAGACGACACGAGCTGGTGCCTACCTGGACCTCAGCCTGTCCTCAGGCGGTGATTGTCGGCATGAAGCGCTTTCTTATGGTGCATTCTGCTTCTATTGCGCACCATCTTGGTGCTAATGAGTCTCGGCAAGCGGGGAGTAAGAAGGGGGACGGGCTATTTCGGCTCAGGATGGTGCGCCGAGCCATCCAATTAAAGCTTTTTATATCAACAATTTGACTGAAGGGTGCCTCTCTTAGGTGCAGAATTGGCACGCCCCCTGCAAAGTATTGTCCAGCGCCGGGCTTTGGCCTGGCGGTCGTGGGCAGCAGGTCTGCGACGTGCTAAACCTTCTACTGGTTTGCACAGCGCCAGTGGATTTCAGGATCCAGACAACATTTCGAGCCAAGCTCAATAATGGAGGACATCATGTCTGCCAAGACTCTCGCCCTGATTGAAGAACATGACATCAAGTGGGTCGATCTGCGCTTTACCGATACCCGCGGCAAGGAGCAGCACGTCACCATTCCGGCCCGTGACGTCGACGAGGAATTTTTCGAGAACGGCCAGATGTTCGACGGCTCCTCTATTTCCGGTTGGAAGGGCATCAACGAGTCGGACATGATCCTGCGCCCGGAGGATGGCAGCGCCTTCCTCGATCCCTTCACCGAGGATGCCACCCTGGTGCTGCGCTGCGATATCATCGAGCCCGCTACCATGCAGGGCTACGAGCGTGATCCGCGCTCCATCGCCAAGCGGGCCGAGGCCTACCTGCAGTCCACCGGGCTGGGCGATACCGCCTTCTTCGGCCCGGAGCCCGAGTTCTTCATCTTCGACGAAGTGCACTGGAAGTCGGATATCGAAGGCTCCATGTACCGGATTTCCTCCGAAGAGGGTGCCTGGTCCACCGATCGCGCCATCGAGGGCGGCAACCTGGCCCACCGTCCGCGAGTCAAGGGCGGCTACTTCCCGGTGCCTCCGGTGGATAGCTTCCACGACATACGCGGTGCCATGTGCAACACCCTGGAAGCCATCGGCCAGAGCGTCGAGGTGCACCATCACGAGGTAGCCAACGCCGGCCAGAACGAGATCGGGGTCAAGTTCAACACCCTGGTCAAGAAGGCAGACGAGGTCCAGGAACTCAAGTACGTGATCCACAACGTGGCCCACGCCTACGGCAAGACCGCCACCTTCATGCCCAAGCCGCTGGTCGGTGACAACGGCTCCGGTATGCACGTCCACCAGTCCTTCTGGAAGGATGGCAACAACCAGTTCGCAGGTGACGAGTACTCCGGCCTCTCCGAGATGGCGCTCTACTACATCGGTGGCATCATCAAGCACGCCCGCGCCCTGAATGCCTTTACCAACGCCTCCACCAATTCCTACAAGCGCTTGGTGCCGGGTTTCGAGGCGCCTGTGATGCTGGCTTACAGTGCCCGCAACCGTTCCGCCTCCATCCGCATTCCCTACACCGCTAGCCCCAAGGGCAAGCGCGTCGAGCTTCGCTTCCCGGACCCGACCGCTAACCCCTACCTGTGCTTTGCGGCGATGCTGATGGCCGGCATCGACGGCATCAAGAACAAGATCCACCCGGGCGATGCCATGGACAAGAACCTCTACGACCTGCCGCCGGAAGAGGGCAAGGCCGTGCCCACCGTGGCGCATAGCCTCGATCAGGCCCTGGAAGCGCTTGACCAGGATCGTGCCTTCCTCACCGAGGGTGGTGTCTTCACCGAGGACATGATCGACGCCTATATCGAGCTGAAAATGGAGGATGTGGAGCGCATCCGCATGACCACCCATCCGATCGAGTTCGACATGTACTACAGCTGCTGATGACTGACGCCGCTCCAAGGGGGCGGCGCGGCCATAGCCGAGCGGCGTTGAACGCAAAAGGGGTTCCGTGATGGCGGAACCCCTTTCTTGTGTACACTATCCAAGAGTCATTATGTTCTCGCCATCCCGCCGGCCGGGTCGGCCTCGACGAGAGGAATTCGCATGAACAAGGCACTCGTAGTCCTGGCTCTGGGGCTCTCGGTAAGCCTGGTGGTTCAGGCACAGAGCATCTACCGCACCACCGATGCCCAGGGCAACGTGGTCTTCACCGATAACCCGGAACGGGGTGGCGAGGAGGTAGAGCTGGCGCCGGTGACGGTCGTACCCTCCACCGGCGAGGTGCGTACCGGTGATGCCCAGCCGCGTCTGGAGGGCAGCGGGGCGGCCTCTCCCGGTCAGCCTTTCATGCCCTATGATAGCTTTCGCATCGTCTCGCCCAGCCATGAGCAGGCCTTCCCGGTGGGCGCGGGGGGCAATGTCCCGGTGGAGTTGGCAATCCAGCCCGAACTGCGTGAGGACCATCGTGTCCGGCTGCTGGTCGATGGCCAGGTGAGCCAGACGGCCATGCATACCGAGGCCTTCATGCTGGCCAACATGAACCCCGGCGAGCACGTGCTCCAGGCCGAACTGCTGGACGGCAGCGATGAGGTGCGCCACCGGACCTCCCCGGTCACCATCTATGTGCATCGCGCCAGCGTGAACCGGCCCCCTGCCGATTAGCTGCCCCCTCGCTGGGCACCCCAGCCGTGGTGTCCGGACGGAAGTCCCAGGCCTTGTCACGAGCTACCTCGTGACACACCGCCCTATTATCCCTCCCCGCCAGCTCAGCCCCCTGCCCCGGCGCCCGACGAAGAGGCAACCCCCGGCCAGCGCGCCGGCCCGTCGCCCCGGCGACTCCCTGATGACGAACCGGAGCTGCGTCGGCGCTCCCTGCGCGGTGATGACGCCGACCCCTGAGGTCGGGCAGCGTCATCCGTCTCGGCTGCACCCCAATCTTCCCGCATCGGAGTGCATTCGCTCGCCTTGTGCACTACTTTGGTGCGACAGTCACGTGAGGCCCGCGCCGAAAACGCGCTGATCTGGGGCTTCGCGTGGCTGGCGCGCTTCTTGCACAACCATGGCACTAGTGGATGCGAAATGGCCCGATCGATGTACCAACGCTTGATGGAACACCTGACAACGGCCGTGCTGCTTCTGGATGGTGACCTGCGGCTGCGCTGGATGAACCCCGCCGCCGAGACGCTGCTGGAGATCAGCCTGACCCGAGCGGCGGGCGTGACCCTGGGAGCGCTGATGGAGCATTCGGACAGCCTCGGCGAGGTGCTGGGCAAGGCGCGGGATGAATTCCACCCTTTTACCCAGCGCGAGGCGCGCCTGGTGATCCAGGGGGGGGAGGCGCTGACCGTGGACTACACGGTCACGCCCCTCTCGAAGAGCGAGCTGCTTCTCGAGATCGAACCCCGGGATCGGCTGATGCGCATTTCGCGCGAAGAGGCACTGATGACTCGCCAGGAGACCATCAAGGTGCTGACCCGGGGCTTGGCCCACGAGGTGAAGAATCCCCTGGGAGGCATTCGCGGGGCGGCTCAGCTGCTGGAGCGCGACCTGGACGACCCGGGGCTCAAGGAGTTCACTCGCATCATCATCGAGGAGGTCGACCGCCTGCGTGATCTGGTGGATTCTATGCTGGGTCCCAACCGTGTGGTGCGCCACGATCCGCTCAATATCCACAAGGTGCTGGAGCGAGTGCGCTCGCTGCTGATCGTCGAGCATCCCGAGGTGTGGGTCGAGCGTGATTATGATCCCAGTCTTCCCGACCTGGCCGGCGACGAGGCGCAGATGATCCAGGCCATCCTCAACGTGGCGCGTAACGCCGTGGAGGCGATGGCCGAAGCGCACACCGCCGAGCCGCGGCTGGTGTTGCGCACCCGAGCGCGTCGCCAGTTCACGCTGGGTGCAGAGCGCCATCGTCTGGTGTGCGAGGTAGACATCATCGACAACGGGCCGGGTATTGCCGAGGCGCTGCAGGAGACGCTGTTCTACCCCATGGTGTCCGGCCGTGCCGAAGGCAGCGGCCTGGGACTGTCCATCGCTCAGGCGATCCTGCATCAGCATCAGGGCCTGATCGAATGTGACTCCGTGCCGGGCCAGACCGAATTTAGATTGCTGATTCCCCTGGAGAAGCGCCATGACTGACGTTGCACGCGTGGTGATCGTCGATGACGACCGAGCCATCCGCTGGGTACTCCAACGCACTCTGGCTCAGCCCGATCTGGAGGTGGAGTGCATCGAGCGGGCGGACACTGCCCTGCAGAGCCTGCTGGAAGACCCTCCCGAGGTGCTGGTCACCGATATTCGCATGCCCGGCATCGACGGGCTGGACCTGATGGCCAGGGTGCGTGAGGCCCATCCCGACCTGCCGGTGATCGTGATGACCGCGCATTCCGATCTGGACAGCGCGGTGGCCTCCTATCAGGGTGGCGCCTTCGACTATCTGCCCAAGCCCTTCGATGTGGATGAGGCCCTGGCCTTGGTGCGCCGCGCCGTGGCCCATGCCCGTGAGCGCCAGCGCCCGGTAAGCGTACCCGAGGGGCTGGATGCCGAGATCATCGGCGAGGCGCCGGCCATGCAGGAGGTGTTCCGGGCCATCGGCCGACTCTCGCACTCGCACATTACCGTGCTGATCAACGGCGAGTCGGGGACCGGCAAGGAGCGGGTGGCCAAGGCCCTGCACCAGCATAGCCCTCGCGCCGGCAAGCCTTTCATTGCCCTGAACATGGCGGCGATTCCCAAGGACCTGATCGAGTCCGAGCTGTTCGGCCATGAGAAGGGCGCCTTCACCGGCGCCACGGCCAGCCGGCAGGGACGTTTCGAACAGGCCAACGGCGGCACCCTGTTCCTGGACGAGATCGGAGACATGCCTGCCGAGACCCAGACGCGGCTGCTGAGGGTGCTGGCTGACGGCGAGTTCTACCGGGTGGGCGGCCACACCTCGGTGAAGGTGGACGTGCGCATCATCGCCGCCACTCACCAGAATCTCGAGACTCTGGTGGACGACGGCCGTTTCCGCGAGGACCTCTTCCATCGCCTCAACGTGATCCGCGTGCACCTGCCGAAGCTGGCCGAGCGGCGCGAGGACATCCCCAGGCTGGCCCGGCACTTCCTGGCCGAAGCCGCCAAGGAGCTTTCCACCGACGTCAAGGTGCTCACCCCCGAGGCCGAGACCCACCTGACTCACCTGGCCTGGCCCGGCAATGTGCGCCAGTTGGAGAATACCTGCCGATGGCTGACGGTCATGGCCTCGGGTCGCGAGATTCTCGTGGAGGACCTGCCGCCGGAGCTGCGCGGCAATGACGGCGGCGGCGTGGCCAGCGGCGATTGGCGGGCGGCCTTTCGTCACTGGGCCGACCGCGCCCTGGCCGCGGGCCACACCCATCTACTGGAAGAAGCGGTGCCGGACTTCGAGCGTATCCTCATCGAGACTGCGCTGCGCCACACCGGCGGTCGCAAGGGCGAAGCTGCGGAACTGCTCGGCTGGGGACGCAATACGCTGACGCGCAAGCTGAAGACGCTGTTGCCGGCGCTGGCCGACGGGGAGTAGGTTCATCGCCTAGCGCCTAGCGCCTAGCGCCTAGCGCCTAGCGCGAAGCGATCGAGGGATCGTGGCTGGCGGGGCTGGGCGGCGGAAGCGGCGGCTGCCAGAATGGGCACCTCAAGGAGAGATTGCCCATGACGCAGATGAGCTGGGAGCGGCTGCTCGACCCGAGCCGCCTGCACGACCGTCGCGACGAACGCCCCGGCGGCGCCCGGGACGAGATCGGCCGCAGCCCCTTCCACAAGGACCACGACCGGATCGTCTTTGCCGGCTCCTTCCGACGCCTGGGGCGCAAGACCCAGGTGCATCCGCTGACCGATAACGACCATATCCACACCCGGCTGACTCACTCCCTGGAGGTGGGCTGCGTGGGGCGTTCGCTGGGCATGATCGCCGGCGAGCGGCTCAGCGGCCGCCTCCCCGGCTGGATCACTCCGGCCGACCTGGGGGTGATTGTCCAGGCGGCCTGCCTCGGCCACGACATCGGTAACCCGCCCTTCGGCCACGCCGGCGAGTATGCCATTCGCGACTGGTTCGCCCGGGCCGAATCTAACGGTAGCGGGCTGCTGGAAGGGCTCTCGGCGGCCGAGCGCCAGGATCTGCTCACCTACGAAGGCAACGCCCAGGGCTTTCGCATCGTCACTCAGGTCGAGTACAACCAGTTCCGCGGCGGCATGCGGCTGACCACGGCGACCCTGGGCACCCTGCTCAAGTATCCCTGGACCGTCGAGCATGGGGGAGCGGCCGGCAAGTTCGGCTGCTATCAGAGCGAGCGCGAGCTGCTGGTCGAGGTGGCCGAGCGACTGGGACTGCTTCCCAGCGGCGAAGGGCGCTGGTGCCGACACCCCCTGGCCTGGCTGGTGGAGGCCGCCGACGATATCTGCTATGCGCTGCTCGACCTCGAGGATGGCCTGGAGATGGGGATCCTGCGCTTCGAAGAAGTCGCCGACGTACTGATCCAGATTGCCGGTGGCGAGCCGTCGGACTATGCGGCCATGCAGCGCCACGGGGTCTCCCAGAGACGGCGCATCGCCGCGCTGCGGGGGGCCGCCATGGAGCGGGCGGTGAACGACGTAGGGGCGGTCTTCGTGCAGTACGAGGCGGAGCTGCTGGGCGGACGCCTGCAGGAGGACCTGCTCGAACTCTGTCACCCGGACCTGGGCTGGGGAGTCAAGGCGGCCAAGCAGCTGGCCCGAGAGCGGATCTTCCAGAACGAGCGTAAGGCCAAGCTGGAGATCGGGGCTTACACGACGCTGGGGATCCTGCTGGAGGCCTTCATCGGGGCGGCCCACGAGCTCCACCATACTGGCCGTTCGACCTTCAAGCATCAGCGGGTGCTGGCGCTGATCGGTGAGAACACCCCGAGGCCCTCCTGGAGCCTCTACGCCAGCTACCGGCGGATGCTCGACTTCATCGGCGGCATGACCGACCACTACGCCGTGGACCTGGCCCAGGAGATGGGCGGGCGGCTGCGCGGCGACTGACCCCTAGAGCCGGTATCAGCTCCGCGCGTCCCCCAGGCGCTCTGCCCGGGAGGCGCGCTCGAGCAGGACGGCAATCACCGCATCGTGGGTCTGCGGGTCGAATTCGCCGGGGCAGAGCTCGGCGAGTTGCCGGGAGAGCGCTTCGCCACTGACCACCAGAAGATCGTCGGCGGCTTCGCTGGCATCCACATCCCAGCCGGGTAGGGTCAGTACGCCCATCACCGGCACGTCCCGGTCGGTCTTGGCGGACAGCCACTCGGCCATCCATTGGGCCAGCTCGCGGGTCTTCTCCAGCGGCTTTCGCTCGCTCCAGCCGGGAAAGAACAGGCGCTCGCGTTTCACGTGGACCAGATTGATCTCCTGGCCGGAGGGAGTGAAGGGGCGAGTGCGGGCGCGGGTCTCCACCACGAAGACCCCACAGGGGGTGACCACCACGTGGTCGATGCGAGTGCCGTTGCCGGGTACGTCGTGGAAGACATAGTAGGGATGCGCCTCGGGGCGGATGAGTTGTTCGAGCTCCTGGCCCACCGCCAGTTCGCAGGCCAGTCCCAGCTTGAGGCGGCGGATGCGCTGGAAATCGCGCATCAGCAAAAAGCAGTAGAGAAGCACCAGCAGGGTGCTGAGGGCGCCGTAGAAGGCCCATTCGAGCCAGTTCTGTCCGCTGGCGAACAGCATGCGCCCCATGCCGTAGACCAGTGGTGTCAGCGTGACGATAGGCCCCAAGGCGCCGTTCAGGAAGAGTCCGGCAAAGGCGTTGTCGAGGCGGTCGCGCAGTGCCTGGCCGGGCTCGCGGAGCTGGTGGGAGTCGAAGGGCGAGCGCACCCGGGCGTCATGCAGGTTGCGCAGGGCGGCCACGATGACTGCCATGGCGGCCAGCGGGAAAAGGAAGATCAGGGGGAGCAGGTATTCCAGCCAGGCCATCGGGATTCCTTGCCCATGCGAATGAAGAGGGGCGGAGTGCTGGACCTATTCTAGACAACCTCGGCCTTCCGGGGCCATGCTCTTTCGTTCGAGTGTCGAGAAGTGAGGTGTTGTGAATGGAGCAGCGCAGAGTGGCAGAAGGGGAGGTCAGCGACGGGGATCTCGAGGCGCTCTCGGCCTTCGTGGCCCGCCATCCCCGACTGGCGGTGCTGACCGGAGCCGGAATCAGCACCGCCAGTGGCATTCCCGATTACCGTGACCGGCAAGGGGGCTGGAAGCGTCCGCCGCCCATGCAGCATCAGCAGTTCATGGGCAGCCATGCGGCCCGGCAGCGCTACTGGGCTCGGGCCCTGGTGGGCTTTCGTGCCCTCGGCGAGGCGCGGCCCAACGTCGCCCACCGGGTTCTGGCCGAGTTGGAGAGCCTGGGTCGTATCAGCGGGGTGATCACCCAGAATGTCGACGGTCTGCATCAGCGGGCCGGGTCGCGGCGGGTCATTGATCTGCACGGCCGGGCGGATCGGGTGCGCTGCATGGCCTGTGGGGCCAGTCGCATGCGCCATGCTCTGCATGCCGAGCTGGCGTCGCTCAATCCCCACTGGGCGACACGCGGAGCCCGGGCCGCCCCGGACGGTGATGCCGACCTGGAGACCGACTTCTCGGGCTTCGTGGTCCCCGACTGCACTCGCTGCGGCGATGGCGTCTGGAAACCCGACGTGGTGTTCTTCGGCGACAGCGTGCCCCGCGACACCGTCGAACGTGCCTTCGGCCTGCTGGCCAGTAGCGATGCCCTGCTGGTGGTAGGCACCTCGCTGATGGTCTACTCCGGCTTCCGCTTCGCTCGGGCGGCGGCCCGAGATGGTACGCCGATTGCCTGCCTCAACCTGGGACACACCCGGGCCGATGCCCTCTATGCCGTCAAGGTGGAGGCGCCGGTGGAGTTGGCCCTGCAGGCCCTGCGGGCTCGCCTCGACGGTTAGCCCCCGGCGAGCTTCACGGTGTAGCCGCGCCCTTCGAGCTCGGCCTTGAGCGTCTCACGATGGTCTCCCTGAATCTCGACGATGCCCTCCTTGACCGCCCCTCCGGTGCCGCAGCGCTTCTTCAGCGCCTTGGCCAGATCCTTGAGCTCTGACGCCGGCAGCGGGATGCCGGAGACGGTGGTCACGCCCTTGCCCTTGCGTCCGCTGGTCTCGCGGCGGATGCGAACGACGCCGTCGAGTTCGGCGAGACGCGCTTGTTCGATCTGCTCGGCGCAGCGGCAGTCGTTCAGTGGCTGGCGGCAGTCGGGGCAGAGTGCCCCGTGCTCGGTGGAGTAGACCAGGCCGCGAAGCTGGTCATGAAGTGAGGCCATGGCGGATTCCCTCCTGCGAATGAATGGCTGGACGAGGGGATGATAGCGCCCGAGGGACTGGGTTGCAGGGAAGGGGTCAGCGTGTCGCGGCGGCGAGCGAGCGCCGGGCGCCGACGAACCGGGCGACCACCGTAGGGAGCTGAAACATGCTGGTAATCATGGTGGCGCCCTCCGGGGTCTCCTCCACGTCCGGGAAGCGGTTGAGGTGGATCACGGGCATGCCCGCTGAGAGTGCCGCCCTGACTCCGACCACGGAATCCTCGATGACCAGGCACTGTTCCGGGGCATAGCCCATTTCGCTGGCGGCATGCAGGTAGAGGCAGGGGTCGGGCTTCCAGCAGTTGGCGGTATAGGCGCTGAACAGGTTGTCGCCGAACATCGTCTCGAGACCGGTGGCGGCAAGGGAGGCGCGGATCTTGTTCTCGGGGCCGTTGGAGACCACTCCCATGGGGTAGTCGTGAAGTATCGCCAGCGCCTCGGTGGCGCCGTCGATAGGGCGAAGCTCGGAGGTCAGGCGGCGATTGAGATTACCGCGCATCGTCGCTTCCAGCGGATCGAGGCGCTCGGGATCGACACTGCCATAGCGCCGCTCCAGCTCTGCCACGATGCGACGAAAGCGGGCGCCACGGAACTCACCCATGTAGTCACTGGACTGGAATGGCAGCCCCACCGCGGTCAGAGCGGTAGACATCTCGTCAGCGAGCAGCGGCTCGCTGTCGACCAGGGTGCCGTCGCAGTCGAAGAGCAGACAGAGGGGGCGTGCCATCACCGGGCCTCACGAAGAGTCAAAACGTCATAGGGTCATTGTTACAGATGTCGCGTCTTTCTGCCCAACATTAAAGCCCAGCTCATGCATTTTGTG
>CAYWBG010000024.1:0-23196 GCA_964456005.1 uncultured Halomonas sp. | reverse complement strand
GGCTCAGGCCGGCGGGCTGGGCGAAGGTGTTGTTGATGAAGGCCATGTCCACGTCGGGCAGCACGCGGGGCAGCTGGGCGGCCTCGATCTCGCGGAAGCGGAAGTTGCGCGGGTTCTCCACCACGTTGAGCGGTGTGGCCTCGAGGTTCTCCGGGTCATCCAGCTCTATCAGGCCCTCGTTGTGCATCAGGATCAGCGAGCGGCCCTCGTTGGAGGGGTCGTTGGGCAGGGCGATCTGGGCCCGCTCGGGCAGCTCGTCGATGCTTGAGTACGTCTCGGAATAGGCGCCGATCGGGTAGACGAAGGTGCGACCGGCGACGGCGAAGTCATAGCCGCGGTCGTTGACCATGGCCAGCATGTAGGGCTCGTGCTGGTAGGCGTTGGCGTCCAGGCTGCCGTCGGCCAGGGCGGCGTTGGGCGTCACGTAGTCGGTGAACTCGATGATCTCGACCGTGAGACCGTGCTCGCGCTGGGCGATCTCGGCGGCGACCTCCATCACGTCGGTCTCGGGGCCGGCGACGGTGCCGACCTTGAGGCGATGCTCGTCGGCCAGGGCGGCGCCGGCGCCCAGGGCGAGGCTGGAGGTGAGCAGGGTGCTGATCAAAGTCTTGCGCATGGGGGAGTCTCCACGGGTAAAGATGAATGGTAACGGAATTAAAAATATAATTTAAATAGCTTTTGGCTATTTGTGATCGCTCTTGCGGACCAGATAGTCCCCCAGGCTCTGGAAGCCCTGCACCATGACCACCAGGATCGCCACGGTGATCAGCATGACGGTGGGATTGAAGCGGTTGTAGCCGTAACGGATACCCAGGTCGCCCAGCCCCCCGCCGCCCACGGCGCCGGCCATGGCCGAATAGCTCACCAGGGTCACTACGGTGACGGTCAGTGCGGTGAAGATGCCACCGCGCGCTTCCGGCAGCAGAACGCGAGTGATGACTTGCCAGGGGGTGGCGCCCATGGATTGGGCGGCCTCCACCAGGCCCGGGTTGATCTCGTTGAGAGCGCCTTCCACCAGGCGGGCGATGAAAGGAATAGCGGCGATGGTCAGCGGCACCGCGGCGGCGTTGGTGCCGATGGACGTTCCCACCAGCATGCGGGTAAAGGGGATGATCGCCACCATCAGGATGATGAAAGGGATGGAGCGGCCGATGTTGGTGATCACGCCCAGCACGCCACTCAGTACCGGCTGGGCGAGCACCTGACCTGGACGGGTCACGTAAAGCAGCACGCCGAGGGGGATGCCCACCAGGGCCGCGAGGACGCCGGAGACGGCCACCATATAGAGGGTGTCCAGGGTGGCTCGCAGGATCAGGTCAATCATCGCGCTGGACATGGCCGAGCACCTCCACGTGCAGATCATGGGATTCGAGGTAGTCGATGGCTTCGCGGGTCTTCGCCGGCGAGCCCATCAGTTCGGCGATCATCAGCCCCAGGGTGCGCTCCTGGATCGATTCCACCTTGGCCTGCAGGATGCTCACGTCGACGCCACACTCCCGGGCCAGCCGCGAGATCAGCGGGGTGGAGACCGCGTCTCCCGAGAACGCCAGCCGTACCACCGGGTGGGTATGCTCGCCGGGCGTCTCCTCGAGCTGCTCGATCAGCGCGCGGGGCGGCTCCAGCTGAAGGAAGTCGTTGAGGAATTCTCGTCCCAACTGGGTCTGGGGGGCGGTGAAAAAGTGGCCTACCTCGGCTTCCTCGACCAGCTCGCCGTCGGAGATCAGGCTGACTCGGTGGCAGATCGACTTGACCACCTCCATCTCATGAGTGATCAAGAGGATGGTCAGGCCGAGCTTGTGATTGATGTCGCGCAGCAGGGCGAGGATCGAGCCGGTGGTCTGAGGGTCCAGGGCCGAAGTGGCCTCGTCGCAGAGCAGAACCTTGGGGCGGCTTGCCAGTGCCCGTGCAATGGCTACGCGCTGCTTCTGGCCGCCGGAAAGCTGGGCCGGGTACTGCCTGGCCTTGTCGGAAAGACCCACCAGGTCCAGAAGCGGCGTGACCCGTTGATGTATCTCGGCACGCTTCATTCCCATCAGCTCCAGGGGCAGCGCCACGTTGGCGAACACCGTGCGGTTGGTGAGCAGATTGAAGTGCTGGAAGATCATGCCGAGGCGGTGGCGCGCCTGGTTGAGCGCCTGGCGCGACAGGCCTGTGAGCTCCTGACCGTCCACGCTGACGGTGCCGGTGGTGGGGCGCTCGAGCAGGTTGACGCAGCGAATCAGGGTTGACTTACCGGCCCCCGACAGGCCGATCACGCCATGGATCTGGCCCTTGGGGACATGCAGGTCGACGTTTTTGAGAGCCTCGATTGTTCTGGCACTGTCGTCGGGCTCGCTTGTGCCTCGGTGTCGCTTGCGATCCTTGACAACAAAGGTCTTGGAAACATTGTGGAGTCGTATCATGAAGGCCACCGCAGGGGGGGCGCCGAGGCAGGTGGTGCGGACAGGGCAGGGGAAGGTGGGCCATCCTTCTGGATGAGGATCCACGATGGACACAACCTTTTAGCTGCACTTCGCGTCGCGACGCCGGTTAAGGTGGCCACGGCACGGGCGCCCGCAATCCGGGGTCAAATCGGCGCCATCAGAATGGTGCGCGAAAGCGTAGGGCCCGCGTGGGCGCAAGTCAATATTTTCGGTGCATGGTGCCAGTTATGAGTCATTCATTAGAAATATCCCCTGAAATATCCAGTTATTAGAGTATAAAGGCTGCTTTTAGCCGATCTGCAGCATGCTCCAGCAGAAACGACTAGCCCGTCGTGGACGCGGTCGGCGCCAATTCCCTACACTATCGGTCCTTCGCGCCCCGCGTCGGGGTGCCACTCAGTCGAGGAGACGTCATGTTTACGGGCATCGTGCAGGGCACCGCCGAGGTGGTTGCTATCGAGGAGGCGGAGGCCTTTCGCAGCCATGTGATCGCATTGCCTGAGCCCCTCAGACAGGGGCTCGAGCTCGGGGCCTCCGTGGCGCAAAATGGCGTCTGCCTGACGGTCACCGCCATCGACGGCGAACGCGTCAGCTTCGACATGATGCGCGAGACCCTGGGGGTGACCAACCTTGGTGCGCTCAAGGTGGGTGACCGCGTCAATATCGAGCGGGCGGCGCGGTTCGGGGATGAGATCGGTGGACACTCGATGTCGGGCCACGTGATGGCGATGGCCGAACTGGTGGAGCTTGACGAGGCGCCCAACAACCGCCGGCTGTGGTTCGAGCTGCCCCATTCCCTGGGACGTTTCCTGTTCGACAAGGGGTATGTCGGCGTCGACGGCATCAGTCTGACTATCGGTGAGGTGCTCCCTGCCACCGCGACTCGGGGGCCGCGGTTCTGCGTCAACCTGATCCCCGAGACCCTGGCGCGCACCACTCTGGTGGACCGAGCACCGGGGGATCACGTCAATATCGAGATCGACCCCCAGACCCAGGCCATCGTCGAGACAGTCGAACGCGTGCTGGCCACCCGTGGCGTCTGATGGTCACGATGAGTTGACCGTTCCGTCAGGATTGCGTTGGTGGGCCGGGTGGCGGTTGGCCCGGAGGTTGCTTATACAGGGGGCTGTAAAAGTAACGCCGTTATCCAGCGAGGGGCGTCGGGGCGATCTCGCTACCTGCCATTGCCCTGGCTCCACCCGCTGCCATCTCGCACCCCCGAGGAGTTTTGGGTAGTATTAGCGCCTTTTCTCGCCGCTCTTCACGCCCCCCGGGACCATCGCATCGTCCACGCGCGCAGGAATGACCACCATGCTGAAACGCCTGATCGACAACCAGTTCAAGCTGGTCGAGCATAATACCAACGTGAAGACCGAGGTCATCGCCGGGATTACTACCTTCCTGACCATGGCCTACATCATCTTCGTCAATCCCAGCATTCTCTCCGAAGCGGGGATGGACTATGGCGCGGTCTTCGTCGCCACCTGTCTGGCGGCTGCCATCGGCTGTCTGATCATGGGGCTATGGGCCAACTATCCGATTGCCCAGGCACCGGGCATGGGCCTCAATGCCTTCTTCACCTATGGCGTGGTGCTGGGCATGGGCTATACCTGGGAGGCGGCACTGGGTGCCGTCTTCTTCTCGGGCTTCTGCTTCTTTCTGCTCAGCGTCTTCAAGGTGCGCGAGTGGATCATCAATTCCATTCCGCTTTCCTTGCGCCTGGGGATCGCCGCGGGCATTGGTCTCTTCCTGGCGATGATCGCGCTGAAGAACGCCGGTATCGTGGTCTCCAATCCGGCGACCTACGTGGCCCTCGGCGACTTATCCCAGCCGCCCGCCATCTATGCACTGCTGGGCTTCTTCGTGATTACCGCGCTGGCCTACCTGAAGGTCACCGGCGCGGTGATGATCGGCATCCTGGGTATCACCGTGATCGCCATGCTGCTCGGGCATAACGAGTATGGTGGCCTGATGTCCATGCCGCCCTCCATTGCGCCCACCTTCATGGCGCTGGATCTGTGGGGCGCGCTGGACATTGCCATGCTCAGCGTGATCTTCGCTTTCCTGTTCGTTGACCTCTTCGATACCTCCGGCACTCTGGTAGGCGTGGCCCATCGCGGCAAGCTGCTGGACAAGGACGGTAAACTGCCGCGCCTGGGTCGCGCCATGATGGCCGACAGTGGCGCCTCCATGGCCGGCTCGCTGCTGGGTACCTCGACCACCACCAGCTACATCGAATCCACGGCCGGCATCGCCTCCGGCGGGCGCACCGGCCTGACCGCCGTGGTGGTCGCCGTCCTCTTCCTGATCAGCCTGTTCTTCGCGCCGCTGGCCGGTTCGATTCCCGCTTACGCCACCGCGGGCGCGCTGCTCTATGTGGCGGTGCTGATGGCCGGCAGCCTGGCCCATGCCAACTGGGAGGACCCCACCGATGCCGCCCCGGTGCTGATCGCCGCCCTGGCCATGCCGTTGACGTTCTCCATCGCCGAGGGCATCGCGCTGGGCTTCATCAGCTACGCTGCCATCAAGGCCCTGTCCGGGCGTTTCAAGGATCTGAATCCGGCGGTGATAATTCTGGCGCTGCTGTTCGCGGCCAAGTTCCTGTTCCTCGACTAATCCACCGATTGCACCCACTCACCGAGACCCCTATCGATGAGCATTTACGGCGACTACATCAAGTCCGTGATCCGCACCGTCCCCGACTGGCCACAGCCGGGGGTCAACTTCCGCGATATCACACCGCTGCTGCAGAACAGTGCGGCCTTCCGCAAGCTGATCGACAGCTTCGTGCACCGTTACCAGGAGATGAATCTCGATGCCATCGCCGCCATCGATGCCCGTGGCTTCATCGTCGGGGCGCCGCTGGCCTACGAGCTGGGTTGCAGCTTCGTGCCGGTGCGCAAGAAGGGCAAGCTGCCGTTTCGCACCATCAGCGAGACCTATACCCTGGAGTACGGCGAGGCCGAGGTGGAGCTTCACTCCGACGCCTTTCGGGAGGGTGACCGTATCCTGATCGTTGATGACCTGATCGCCACCGGCGGCACCATGCTGGCCGCCGCCAAGCTGATCACCCGTAGCGGCGGCCAGGTGGTGGAGACCGCCACCATCGTCGACCTGCCGGACCTCGGTGGTTCCGAGCGCATCCACGAGGCGGGCTACAGCGTCTTCGCCGTCTGTTCCTTTACCGAGGACGAGTGACCCCATGACCAGCAACCGCTACCACAAGCACTTCACCGTCTCCTGGGACCAGCTGCATCGCGATGTCCGCGAGCTTTGCCACCAACTGGTGGAGCGTGACTTCCAGGGGATCGTCGCCATCACCCGCGGCGGACTGATTCCTGCCGCCTTGATTGCCCGTGAGCTCAACGTTCGCCTGATCGATACCGTCTGCATCAAGAGCTATGACCATATGGATCAGGGTGGGCTCGATGTGCTGAAGGGCGTCGATCACGACGGTGATGGTTGGCTGCTGGTGGATGACCTGGTCGACACCGGCAAGACGGCGCGCAAGGTTCGCGAGATGCTGCCCAGGGCCCACTTCGTGACCGTCTATGCCAAGCCCGAAGGTAAGCCGCTGGTGGACCAATACCTCACCGAAGTGGCCCAGGACTGCTGGATCCAGTTTCCCTGGGACATGGGCGTGGCCTACGTCGAACCGCTGGTCGACCAGGCGAAGCGCTGAAGGACGAGGAGGGCAGGGATGGCGTCACCGCTTCCGGAGAGCTGGCAGCACTGCCTGGGCGACGAGTTCGAGGCCCCCTACATGCAGGCGCTGCGCGAGTTTCTGGCCGCCGAAAAGGCGGCCAAGAAGGTGATCTACCCACACTCTTCCCAGTGGTTCCGGGCCTTCGAGCTCACGCCGCTAGATGCGGTCAAGGTGGTTGTGCTGGGCCAGGACCCCTACCACGGACCGAACCAGGCTCATGGCCTCTGCTTCTCGGTGCGCGAAGGCATTCGCGTACCGCCGTCGCTGGCCAATATCTACAAGGAGCTGGCGGCCGATGTCGGCTTCCTGCCGGTCTCCCACGGCAACCTCGAGCACTGGGCGCGACAGGGAGTGCTGCTGCTCAACACCTCCTTGACGGTTGAACAGGGCAATGCCGGCTCTCATCGCGGTCAGGGCTGGGAGACCTTCACCGATCGTGCCATCGCCGCGGTGAGCGAGTATGCCAAGCCTTCGGTGTTCCTGCTGTGGGGCAGCCCGGCCCGCAAGAAGAAGTCGCTGGTCGATACCTCCCGCCACCTGGTGCTGGAGTCGCCGCACCCCTCGCCGCTATCGGCCCATCGCGGTTTCTTCGGCAACCACCATTTCTCCCGAGCCAATGCCTATCTTATCGAACACGACCGCACGCCCATCGACTGGCAGCTGCCTGAGACGCCTTAAACTCACGGCGGGATGCGGGTAGAATGGCTCGCAATTTGCTGGCCAGGTCCATGCGACCAAGGTCTGCACCGTCTCCCGTCGTCCCGAAGAGTGAAGAGGTCCTTCCCATGAGCGTCCACGCCATCCAGCACCCCCTGGTCAAGCACAAGCTCGGCCTGATGCGTGAAGCCGGCATCAGCACCAAGAGTTTCCGCGAGCTGGCCGGCGAACTGGCCAAGTTGCTGACCTACGAGGCGACTCAGGACCTGGAAGTGCAGACCCAGGACATCGATGGCTGGAGTGGCGAGAAAATTTCGGTAGAGCTCCTCAAGGGCAAAAAAGTCACCATCGTGCCGATCCTGCGCGCCGGCCTTGGCATGCTCGACGGGGTGACCGATCTAATCCCCAGCGCCCGGATCAGTGTGGTGGGCCTCTATCGTGACGAGGAGACCCTGGAGCCGGTGCCCTACTTCGCCAAGTTTGCCAATGACCTCGACGAGCGCATGGCTATCGTCATCGACCCCATGCTGGCCACCGGCGGCACCATGGTGGCGACCCTGGACATGCTGCGCGAGCGTGGCTGCAAGCACATGAAGGTGATCGTGCTGGTGGCGGCCCCCGAGGGCATCAAGCGCGTCCAGGACGCCTATCCGGGCATCGAGATCTACACCGCGGGGGTGGACGACCACCTGGACGAGAATGGCTATATCGTCCCCGGCCTGGGAGATGCCGGGGACAAGATCTTCGGAACCCGCTGAATCGCTGCAGTATCTGCCTCCACTTTTCTTGTCACTCGCGCCCCTGAGGTCCCGCTCCAGGGGCGTTTTTCTGGAGATCTACCATGACCGATCACACGTCGGCCTTGTCGGATGTGGCCGAGGCACCCTTGAAGACCCTTCTCACCGGCGCCCAGATGCTCTTCGTGGCCTTCGGTGCCCTGGTGCTGGTCCCGCTGCTCACGGGGCTCGATCCCAGCGTGGCGCTGTTCACCGCCGGGGTCGGAACCCTGGTGTTCCATGGCATCACTCGCGTTACCGTGCCGGTGTTCCTGGCCTCGTCGTTCGCCTTCATCGCGCCGATCCAGGGCTCGGTGGCCAATTTCGGTATTCCTGCCACCATGGGCGGCCTGATCGCTGCGGGCCTGGTCTACGTGGCGATCTCCCAGGCGGTGCGCCTCAAGGGCACTGTTTGGCTTCACCGTCTGCTGCCGCCGGTCGTGGTGGGACCGGTGATCATGGTGATCGGTCTGGCCCTGGCGCCGGTGGCGGTGAGCATGGCGACCGGTGAGACCAGCGATCATATCGATTACGGCCCGGCGATCTTTCTCTCCATGACCAGCTTGCTGGTCACCCTGGTGCTGGCGGTGTTTGGCCGCGGCATCGTGCGCCTAATCCCGATCATGGGCGGCATCGTCACCGGTTATGTGCTGGCGCTTGCGATGGGCATGGTGGAGTTCACGCCGGTTCACGAGGCGGCCTGGCTCTCTGTCCCTGCGTTCACCGCGCCGAGCTTTCACTGGGCGGCCATCCTGTTCATGATCCCGGTGGCCATTGCGCCGGCGGTGGAGCACATCGGTGACATGGTGGCCATCGGCTCGGTCACGCGAAAGAATTACCTGGAGAAACCGGGCCTGCATCGCACGCTGCTGGGCGACGGCCTGGCCACCACCACCGCGGCGCTGTTCGGCGGTCCTCCCAATACCACCTACTCCGAGGTGACCGGGGCGGTAACCCTGACTCGCGCCTTCAATCCGAAGATCATGGTAGTGGCCGCCTGCATCGCCGTTGCTCTGGCCTTCGTCGCCAAGCTGGGTGCTCTGCTGCAGACCATCCCCGGCCCGGTGATGGGTGGCATCATGACCCTGCTATTCGGTTCGATCGCGGTGGTCGGCATGAACACCCTGGTGCGCGCCGGCCACTCCCTGACGGCGCCGCGCAACCTGGTGGTGATCTCGCTGATACTGGTGTTCGGCATCGGCGGCATGCAGTTCGGCGGCGGCCAGTTCACCCTGCAGGGTGTCAGCCTGGCCGCGCTGGTGGGCATTCTGCTCAACTGGGTGCTGCCTCAGGAAGAGGACGAGTAGCCTCTCAGGCGTGGTGCAGCTCCTGTCCGCCTTCCGAGAAGGTCGGCGGCGTATTGGCGCTGACGATCACACATTCGCTGTCGCCAACGTTGCGGAAGCGATGGGGCAGGCGGGAGTCGAAGTAATAGGCGTCCCCGGCGCCTAGCACTGCCACCTCCCCATTCACGGTGATCTCGATCTCTCCGGCGACCACCACGCCGCCTTCCTCCCCATCGTGTTCCAGCATCCCATCGCCGGTATCCGCCCCGGGGGGGTAACGCTCGTGAATGATCGACATACTGCGTCCCGGCTGGCGGGCCGCCACCAACCGCCATGAGAGCTGGCCGTCGCCGATCTCAGTGAGCTCCTCGGCCTTGAAGAAGGGGCGAGGGAGGGTCGTTTCGTCGCCGGCGAAGAAGGCGCTTATCGAGACCGGGAGGGCGTCAAGGATCTTCTTCAGTGAACTCACCGAGGGGCTGACGCTGTTCTGCTCGATCAACGAAATAGTGCTGTTGGTGACACCCGCGCGCTTGGCCAGCTCACGCTGGGAGAGGTCGCGGTCACGGCGCAGCTGGCGCAGTCGTGCCCCGACATCGAATCCGGCTTCCATGATCGGTCCTGTCCTAGAATCCTCGGCGCATGATACCCGCTCCCAGGGGGGCGCGGTAAGACGCGGCCTTGACCGGCATCAGCGCAGCGTTGCGCAGCGTGGCACCCGGCGCCAGCCTCAGGCATCATGAGGGGAATGAGAAGGAGGGCCGATGATCCCGCAACACGAACTTACCGGCATGATCCTGGCCGGCGGCCAGGGGCGCCGCATGGGTGGGCTGGACAAGGGGCTGGTGCCCTTCGCCGGTCGCCCCCTTGTGGCCCATGTGCGCGATCGCCTGTTGGGCCGGGTGGCGGAGGTGCTGATCAACGCTAACCGGCATCGGGACGCCTATGGAGAGCTTGCCGATCGGGTTATCGCCGACGCCGAAGAGGGCTTTCAGGGCCCGCTGATGGGCATCTACAGCGGTCTGCGAGCGGCTAGCACCCCCTGGCTGGTGGTGCTGCCCTGCGATACCCCGGCGCTACCGGGTGACCTGGTGGCTCGGCTCGTGGCGGGGCTAGGGGAGGCCGATATCGCCGTTGCCGACGACGGCGAGCGCCTGCATCCGGTAGTGGCTCTGATCCGTACGGAACTCGCCGACGATCTGGCGGCGGCGCTGGCGTCGGGTGAGCGAAAGATCGATCGCTGGTATGCCCGCCACGCCTGGCGACGGGTGGATGTTTCCGACTGTCCCGACGCTTTCGCCAACCTCAATACCGATGACGAAAAACAGCGCCTGGAAGTGGCGCTCGCCAAGGAGTCACCGACCCCATGAGCCATGCCAGCGAGACGGTGCTGACCCTGGACGTCTCCCTGCCGTTGCTGGGCATCGCGGCCTGGAGCGGCACCGGCAAGACCACCCTGCTCGAGCAGCTGCTGCCGCGCCTGGGTGCGCGGGGCCTGCGGGTGGCGGTTATCAAGCATGCCCACCATGGCTTCGACATCGACCAGCCCGGTAAGGATAGCCACCGGCTGCGCCAGGCGGGAGCGGCGCCCATGTTGGTCGCTTCCTCCCGGCGCCTGGCGCTGATGATGGAGACGCCGGGGCAGCAGGAGGCGGATCTAGGCCAACTGATCGGGATGGTTCGACCCCAGGCACCGGACCTGGTGCTGGTCGAGGGCTTCAAGGCCTGGCCGCTGCCCAAGCTTGAACTGCACCGCCCAGCGCTGGGCAAGCCTCTGCGCGTGGTCGAGGACCCCTGGGTGCGGGCAGTGGCCAGCGATGTGCCGCTGGCGCTGCCGCCCGGCGTCGAGGCGCTGGATCTCAATGACCTGGAGGCTCTGTCTGACTGGATCGCCGCCTGGCCGTCGCGCTGGCCCGAGACGCGCCTGCCGCGCTCTACCCCCTTGGGAGAGCCGGCTCAATGACGCTTTCCTGCTTTGAACTCGGCGAGCGGATGCTTGATGTGACGGAGGCGCGGGAGGCGGTGCTGGCCCTGGTCGAAGCGCTGCCCGCCTTGGACCTGCCGCTCTCCTCGGTACACGGTCGGGTACTGGCCGAAGCTATCGTCTCGCCCCTCGATGTGCCGCCTTCGACCAACGCCGCCATGGACGGCATCGCCCTGGCCTGGCCGGAGGCCCCGGCGCATCCGGCCCAGTGGAGGCGAGTCGGCGAGGTCTTCGCCGGTCGGCCGCTCGAAGCGTGCCTGGCGCTCGGCGAGTGCGTCGGTATTACCACGGGTGCTCCGCTCCCTGCGGGTGCCGACACCGTTATCATGCGCGAGCAACTGGCGGTGGAGGAGGGCGTCGGGGGGGAGGTTCGGGTGACGGTGGAGCATCCCGAACGGGTCAGTCGCGGGCAGAACGTGCGCCGAGGCGGCGAGGATATCCGCTTGGGCGAGGTCGCGCTTGACGCCGGGGTTCGTCTGGGCGCTGCCGAGATGGGCCTGTTGGCATCGCTGGGCATGAACCGGGTCGCCGTGCGTCGGCGCCCCCGAGTTGCACTCTTCTCCACCGGCGACGAGGTCACCGCGCCCGGCGAGCCCTTGCCTGCGGCCGCCATCTTCGACGCCAATCGCTTTAGCCTGATCGGCCTTGTCACCGAGCACGGGGGAGAGGTTATCGACCTCGGTATCCTGCCCGATGACCGAGAGGCGCTCTCCATGGCCCTGGCGGCGGCCAGCGCCGAGGCCGACCTGGTCATCACCAGCGGGGGCGTGTCGGTGGGCGATGCGGATTTCACCCGTGAAGCGCTGGCCGCCCAGGGGGAGCTGGGTTTCTGGAAGATTGCCATCCGTCCTGGCCGCCCCCTGGCCTGTGGTCGGCTCGGCCCCCATGGGGTGCCCTTCCTGGGACTACCGGGCAATCCGGTAGCGGCCATGGTCACCTTCCTGCAGTTCGCTGCCCCATTGCTGGCTCGCCTGCAGGGCCGCGCCGAGACAGTACCGCCGCGGCTCACCGCCATCGCCGAGCATACCCTGAAGAGCCGTGTCGGACGGGTGGACTATCTGCGCGGCGTTTACCGCTGCGACGCCGATGGAAGGCTGCGTGTGGCCGGTACCGGCGCCCAGGGGTCCGGCATACTCTCTTCCATGGTGATGGCCAACTGCCTGATCGAGATCACCGCCGAGCGCGAAGTCGTGGACCCGGGCGCAGCGGTGTCCATTCAACCCCTTTTCCGATTCCCGTGAGGCGCTAGCATGTCACTCACCCATCTCAATGTCCGTGGCGAGGCCCACATGGTCGATGTGGCCGACAAGCCGGAGAGCCGGCGCGAGGCGATGGCCTCTGGTCGCATCCATATGCTTCCCGAGACCCTGGCGCTGCTGGCCGAGGGCGGCCTGCCCAAGGGGGACGTTCTGGCTACGGCTCGCATCGCCGGCATCCAGGCTGCCAAGCGTACCCATGAATTGATCCCCCTCTGTCACGCCCTGGCGCTGTCGAAGGTGGCCGTCGACTTCCGCCTCGACGAGGCGCAGAGTTGCGTGGAGGTCACCGCCACCTGTCGGCTCAATGGCCGTACCGGCGTGGAGATGGAGGCGCTCACGGCAGTTTCGGTAGCCTGCCTGACCCTCTATGACATGTGTAAGGCGGTGGACAAGGGCATGGAGATCGGCGCGATTCGACTGGATACCAAGACCGGCGGCAAGTCCGGCGATTACCGCCGAGACGTCGCGTCGGCCTCCGCCATCGAGGCAGTCTCGCCTATTGTCACTGGCCAGGGTCAGGATGGGGAGGTCTCGCTGGGTGCCCGCTTCGATACCACCGCGCCCTGTATCCGAGTCAAGTGCTTGGCCGAGCTGCGCGAGCGGCTCGGTGTTGGCGAGATTGCGGTGCCGCTCGACAGCCTGCCAAGCCCCGACGTCGCTGGTCTGAAGGCGGCGCTGAAGGCTCAGGATCCGCGCTTCTCCCGGCTCGATGAGGGGCGTGTGTTGTGTGCCGTGAATCAGGTGATGGCCAGTGATACCACTCTGATCACCAATGAGGATGAGGTCGCTTTCTTCCCCCCGGTGACCGGAGGTTGAGCATGATACGTATTCAGGAGACGCCCTTCGATGCCGGTGTCGAACAGCGGGCGCTGCTGGCCGATCGCACCGATATCGGTGCGGTCGTCAGTTTCACTGGGCTGGTGCGCGACTTCAACGAGAGGCCCGGGGTCACGGCCCTGAGTCTTGAACACTATCCCGGCATGACCGAGTCGGCGCTGGCCGGCATCGTCGACGAGGCCCATCAACGTTGGCCACTGGATGGTGCGACCGTGATCCACCGGGTTGGACGTCTGGCCCCCGGAGACCCTATTGTGTTGGTTGTTGTCGCCAGTGCTCATCGACGTGCCGCCTTCGAAGCCTGTGACTTCATCATGGACTACCTCAAGACTCGCGCTCCCTTCTGGAAGAAGGAGCACGCCACCCAAGGAGATTACTGGGTGTCCGAGCGAGAGTCCGACCACAAAGACGCCAGCCGCTGGTAACAATAAGCCGGGAGACCACCATGACACTACCTCGCGAGCTGATCGACGACTTCGGCAGACGCGTGACCTATGTGCGCATCTCCGTCACCGATCGCTGCGATTTTCGCTGCGTCTACTGTATGAGTGAGGAGATGACGTTCCTGCCGCGTGCCCAGATTCTCACCCTGGAGGAGCTTGCCCTGGTGGCCCGGGCCTTCGTGGAACTCGGCGTGGTAAAGGTCCGCTTGACCGGTGGCGAACCCCTGGTACGTCGCGACATCGATACTCTGGTCGAGGAGATCGGTGCGCTGCCCGGTCTGCGGGATTTCGCTATGACCACCAATGGGTCAGGGCTGGTCAAGCAGGCTGAAAGGCTACGCGAGGCCGGCCTTAAGCGCCTCAATATCAGTCTGGACTCCCTGGACCCCCAGCGCTTCCGAGAGCTGACCCGGACCGGGGAACTCGAACGTGTCATCGAAGGAATCCGCGCGGCTCGAGATGCTGGCTTCGATCGCATCAAGCTCAATGCGGTGGTCCTCAAGGGGCGTAACGACGATGAGGTGCTGGATCTGGTCGAATTTGCCCGGGACGAGGGTGTCGATATCAGCTTCATCGAGGAGATGCCCCTGGGAGATGTTTCTGACCACCGCCGCGACGAGACCTACTGCTCCAGCGACGAAGTGCAGGCGTTGATAGAGTCCCGTTACCCCCTGGTGCCCACCACCGAGACGACGCTGGGCCCCTCGCGGTATTTCCGCATGGCCGACAGCGAGAGCCGGGTCGGCTTCATCTCCCCCCATAGCCACAACTTCTGCTCCACCTGCAATCGGGTCAGGGTCACGGTAGAAGGGCGCCTGCTCCTATGCCTGGGCAATGAGCACTCCGTCGATCTGCGTGCCGTGCTGCGGCGCCATCCCGGCGATATTGACGCCCTCAAGCGCGCCATTGTGGGTGCCATGCCGCTCAAGCCCGAACGCCACCACTTCACCACCGACGGTGACGTCCATGTCGTGCGTTTCATGAACATGACCGGGGGGTAACCGGGACATCTCGGATTCCTGTGGTCATTCGACGGCGCCTTGTGGCGCCGTCTTCGTCAGGGGTTTTCCGAATTTTTCGTGTTGTATTCTGTCGGATAAGCGCGACGACTTTCCTTGCCAACGGCCAATGTATGCATATACTTTCTTGTTACACACGCAGGTAAATTTTTTCTCATTGAATCGGCTATGGAGAGGGCAATGTCCAGTGAAACCCTGGAGCGCATCGCTCGAAACAAGAATGTGGCCCGTGCCGCAGCTCGTCAACTGAGCATGGAACAGCTTCACAAGCTAGCCGAGGTGATCGACGAGGTCATCGATAAAAAGAAGGAAGAGGAGCACCAGCGCCAGGAGGAGGAAGTCGAAAAAGAGCGCAAGCGCTCCGAGATACTCGAGGCGCTTACTGAAGCCGGACTATCCCTGGACGATCTGGTTCCCGAACAGCCTCGCCGCAAGCGTGGCCGCCCGCCGAAGAACGCCAGCAAGTCGTGACCCTCGGTCACACGAGCCGGGAAGCGATATCCAGATACGAGACGTAAAAGCCGCTCCTAGTAGCGGCTTTTTTTAATCTCCCTTAAGCTGCGATACGCAGGTCTACCTTCTTAAGCTTCATGCGCAGGCCCTGGCGGGATGGGACAGCGACGGTTCAATCAGCCTCGCCTGCGCAAGTCGGAATGCTGAACCGAGCTAGGATAATTGGATAACGCCTATTCCGCGTCGCTGGTTGTGGGTGCCTCCACGGCGAGGATCTGCAAGTGGATCTCCGGTAGCCGCCGCAGGTGATCGGCGAACCAGGCCAGCAGCTTCGGCTGCAGGGCCAGGCGCAGTTCGGCGAGGGTATCGACCCGCAGGTGCTCCAGCACGTCATCCAGCCAGTCGCTGAAGGCGTCTTCGTCGATGGGACTGGCTTGGCTGGCGTCGAGCATCAGTCGCCCGATTCGGGTCCAGCCGCCCGCCTCGGTGACGGTAACCGATAGCGCCAGGTAGAGACTGCCATGGCGTCCACCGCCGCCTGCTGCGCCTAGACCGGGCAGCGGAGCCACCGCATCCTGGCTGATGATGCAGGGTGGCTGGGAGTGGCGCGCTTCGCGGCTCAGCCCTTCGGCATCCAGGCGGATCAGGTCGCCGTTGAGTGGCGTCAGTGGGGCCTGGATACCCAGGGATTCCGCGATCTCACGGTGGACCTTCTGGTGGCGGGGCTCACCGTGAACAGGCAGCAGGTGGCGCGGTCTGACCCACCCATAGAAGGTGCGCAGCTCTTCCCGGGCCGGGTGGCCAGATGCGTGGAGCTCGGGGTGGCTGAACTCGTCGAGCAGGGTCGCGCCCAGGTGGCTAAGGCCGGCCTTGAGCCGCTCGATAAGCAGTTCGTTGCCGGGGATCGCCTTGGCGGAGAAGATCACGCTGTCGCCCTGGCCCAGCTCGAAGGCGGGATGGCGGCCGCGGGCCAGACGGCTCAGTGCCGCACGGGATTCCCCCTGACTGCCGGTAGCGATGACCAGCACCTCTCGGGGAGGCAGATAGCCCAGGTCGGTGGTGGGCACGAGGGGGGGGAAATCGTCCAGGTAGCCCAGCCCGCGGGCCACGCCCACCATGCGTTCCATGGAACGCCCCATCAGGCTGACCCGCCTACCGCAGCGCTCCGCAGCGCGGCCGATGGCCAGCACCCTGGCCAGGTTGCTGGCGAAGCAGGAGACCACCACGCGGCCTTCGCAGTGGGCGATGGTGTGCTCCAGGGCCAGGGCCACCTCGCCCTCGCTACGCGAATGGCCGGGCAGGGGGGCGTTGGTGGAGTCGCCCACCACCAGGTCCACCGGGGCGATGGCCCGAAAGGTTGCGGCGGAGATCGGCGATCCGATCAGCGGCTCCGGGTCGAGCTTCCAGTCTCCGGTATGCAGCACGCGATGGTCACCGGCAGCGATCAGCAGGGCGCAACTCTCGGGAATCGAATGGGTCACGGGCAGGTAGCGCAGGGTAAAAGGACCTGTCTCCAGGGCCTCCCCGGGCTCGATGACTTGAATGGCCGCCGTCGAGAGCCCGCGTTCGGCAAACTTCGCTCGCAGCAGGCCGGCGGCCAGCGGCGTGGCGTGGATGGGGCAGCCCCACTTGGGCCACAGCCAGGCGGCCGCGCCGATGTGGTCTTCATGGCCGTGGGTGATGATCAGCGCGCTAGGCGTGATCTCCAGCGTCGACAGGGTGTCCAGGTTGGGCACCTGCAGGGGGCTGTCGGGAAGGTCCTGGCGGATCATCATGCCGCAGTCCACTGCAATCCACGCCTCCTCGGAGCCTTTCTCCCCGAAGCCATAGAGGCTGAGATTCATCCCGATCTCGCCGCAGCCGCCTAGGGGGAGGAAATGCAGGGGAGGGCGGCGGCGGGGACGTATCAGGACTCTGGGCTGTGGCATTGGTGGGCGCGGACTCGGAAAGTGTGACCTCACTATACGGGATGGCCGCCTGGCGTCACAACGCACCGGTCCGGGGTATAGCTCTGTGCTCGGGGGGACGGGGGACGACTCACCAAGGCGCAGGGCAATCGGCCGCGGCAGACCGTTCGGCCCCGTGGGACTCACCCCTGGCATAGGACCTCCTCTGCGGGCTGCCCCTGGCGCCTTTCGCGAAAGAGGCCAGCCTAGGCGTCACCTTCAGCGCGGGACGGATGCCGGAAGCTCCTGTTTTCGCTACACTGTCCCACTCCCGACGTCAGCCGCTTAGAGTCACGACATGTCACATTACTATCGCCTGGTGGTCTCCTGCCCTGACCGCGTGGGGATCGTCTCCCGGGTCTCCGGGTTCATCGCCGGTCACGGCGGCTCCATCACCGAGGCGAGCCAGCACTCCGACCTGGAGACGGGTCGCTTCTTCATGCGTTACGAGATCCTGGCCGACTCCATCGGCATGCCCCCCGAGGCATTGCGTGAGGCTTTCGCTCCCGTCGCCCGTGAATTCGAGATGACCTGGCGGCTCACCGATACCCGCAGTCGCCCCAAGGTGGTGCTGATGGTCTCGAAGGAGTCCCACTGCCTGGTGGACCTGCTCTATCGCTGGACCGCCGGCGAGCTGGCCTGCGACATTGCTGCGGTGATTTCCAACCACGACGCCATGCGCGGCCTGGTGGAGTGGCATGGCATTCCCTACTACCATGTCCCGGTGCTACCGGAGCAGAAGCAGGCCGCCTTCAACGAGGTGCAGCGACTGGTGGATGCGGTCGAGGCCGATTGCGTAGTGCTGGCACGCTACATGCAGATCCTGCCGCCGTCCGTCTGCGAACGCTATGCTGGGCGAGTGATCAATATCCATCACAGTTTCCTGCCCTCCTTCGCCGGGGCCAAGCCCTACCACCAGGCTTATGAGCGCGGTGTCAAGCTGATCGGTGCCACCTGCCACTATGTTACCGAGGAACTCGACGCCGGACCCATCATCGAGCAGGACATCCATCGGGTGAGCCACTGCCATACGCCGAACGATCTGGTGCGCTTCGGCCGCGATGTAGAAAAGGCGGTGCTGGCCCGAGGCCTTCGCTGGCACCTGGAGGATCGAGTGCTGATTCATGGCAACAAGACAGTCGTGTTCGCTTGAACCGCCAATGAAGGAGAGGCGCCATGTCGTTTTCCCAAGCGGTTCTCGCGCCCTGGCTGCTGGTGGTCTGTGGCCTGGTCGCGCTGGGGGTGATGGGGCTGGCTGTGGCTCAGCGGCCGTGGCGGGTGCTGCTGGAAGACCACGCCCTTCAGCACCGTTGGCTGGCCGCCACCGTGGCGGTGTTGTTGATGTGGCAGCTGCGTGCCCAGGCAGTGGAATGGCTCACCCTGCACTTGATGTTCACGGCACTGCTGACCCTGGTATTCAAGGCGCCGCTGGCGATGATCTCGATCCTGATCGTCAATCTCGCCATGGTGGTCACCGGTCGGGTAGCCTGGCCGCTGCTGGGGGTCAATCTGCTTGTCACCGGAGTGGTGCCGGCGCTGGTGATGGTCCTGGCCTGGCGGCTGGTGGACCGTCGAATGCCGGATAACCTGATGGTGTTCCTGTTCATCTGCGGTTTCTTCGGCGCCGGGCTCTCCAGCCTCGCCGCGGGTCTGACGGCCGTGGGGCTGATGCTTCTGGGGAGCAGCGATGCCCATGAGCTCTTTCAGGTCATGGAGTATGCCCGCTTCCTGCCGCTGCTGATGCCCTCCGAGGCCTTCATCACCGGCATGCTGATGTCGATCCTGCTGGTATATCACCCGAGCTGGGTCGCCACCTTCAACGACCATCGCTATATCGATACGAAGTAGCGTGAATGCTCCCACGCATCATAGATAGGGGCGGAGCCTGGCCGCCTGGCGCTACAACGCCAGTGCCAACTGGCGCCGCTCTGCTTCCGGGAGCAGCCTGGCCCCGACGCCCAGTAATCGCACCGGCCGGCGGCCTCGCTCCCAGGCCTGTGCCAGCAGGCGGTCGAAGCTTTCGAGGCAGGGGGCCAGCCCGCGGCTCTCCAGGGTGGTCAGGCTGAAGTCGTCAAAGCGCACCTTAACCACCAGGCCCGCCAGGGGGGGGTGACCGTGCCGGGCCAGGCGTTCTTCCAGTCGCTCGCAGAGCGGCAGCAAGGCCTCACGGCTGGTGGCCAGGTCGGGCAGGTCCCGGGCGAAGGTGGTCTCCACGCTGATCGACTTGCGCTCCCTCTCTACCCTGACGGCGCGGTCGTCGATGCCACGGGCCAGCTCGTAAAGGCGTTTGCCGAACTTGCCGAACTCCTCGATAAGGCGCTCTAGCGCGAGCCCTCGCAGTTCCGCGCAGGTGGTAATACCCAGGGCATCCAGCCGCGCGCCGGTGGCGGGCCCCACGCCGTGGAGGGCCTTTACCGGCAGCGGGCGCAGGAAGGAATCCACCTGCGCCGGGGTGATCACCGTGAGGCCGTCGGGTTTCTCCCAGTCGCTGGCAATCTTGGCCAGAAACTTTGTGGGCGCCGCGCCCACCGAGAGGGTGATCCCGGTGCGCGCCAGGCACTCTGCTTTCAGCCAGCGGGCCATCCAGGTAGCACTGCCTGAGAAGCGGGTGACCTCGGTGACATCCAGGAAGGCCTCATCCAGAGAAAGGGGTTCCACCAGAGGAGTGAGCTCGTGGAAGATCGCCTGAATCTGGAGAGACACCTCGCGGTACTTCACGAAGTCGCCGGGCAGTAGGACGAGATGGGGGCAAAGGCGCATGGCCCGGGCGGTGGGCATCGCCGAATGAATGCCAAAGGCCCGCGCCGGATAGTTGCAGGTGGCGATGACCCCGCGCCGCTCGGCGCTGCCTCCGATGGCCAGTGGCAACTCTCTCAGACGAGGGTTGTCACGCATCTCCACGGCGGCATAGAAGCAGTCGCAGTCGGCGTGGAGGATCTTTCTTATTGCGGCTGCCATATCGTCGGGGCCGTCTCCCGTGGGCGTCAATGCAGTACCTGAGGAGGCTAGGAGGGCCTACCCCAAGGCCTGGCCATTGCCACCGCGGATGACTCCGACTCCGACACCCTCGATCTCCAGTACTTGATGGCGCAGGTCCACCTCAAGGGGGGCAAAGTCTATGTTCTCGGCGGTCAGAGTGACCCGGTGGCCGTCGCGATGGAAGCGCTTCACCGTGACCTCATCCTCCAGCCTGGCCACTACGATCTGGCCGTCACGGACCCGTTCGGTGCGATGAACGGCCAGCAGGTCTCCTTCGAGGATGCCGATGTCTTTCATTGAGAGGCCGCGCACCTTGAGCAGGTAGTCGGCCTTCGGGGTGAAGTACTCTGGGGGCAGCGGGCAATAGCGGTCGATATGCTCGGCGGCCAGGATCGGGCTGCCGGCAGCGACTTCGCCGATGATCGGCAGGCCCTGGGTCAGGGGAGGCTCGTCGCTACCTTCGGCGACCTCGGTCTCCTGGGCCGGGAGGCGAATGCCCCTGGAGGTGCCGGCGATCATGCGGATCACGCCCTTGCGTTCCAGTGCGCGCAAGTGCTCTTCTGCAGCATTGGGGGAGCGAAAGCCCAGTGCACGGGCAATCTCGGCGCGGGTCGGGGGATAGCCGAGCTCCTGTAGCGTCTTGACGATGAAGTCGTAGACATTCTGCTGGCGCTGGGTGAGGGGGCGTGTCATGCGACCTCCAGGTGTCGGGTGGCGAGCGACGGTGGTGCGTCATCTATTGGTCAAGTATACAGCATGGTAGTTCATCCAGTAAAAAAGCTCGCCCCCTCCAGGCCGTTTAAAACGCCCGATATTTCTGGGGATTGAGTTGGAGTCCACGTCTGACTTAGAATCCTAGTACGTTTGAAACAGCTGTTTATAACCGGGATCTCCCAGCTTATGGCCCAATCCGATACCGTCACCCGGATCCTCGACACGGCCGAGGTGCTTTTCGCCGAGCGCGGCTTCGCCGAGACTTCCCTGCGCAACATCACCGGCAAGGCCAGGGTCAACCTGGCGGCGGTGAACTACCACTTCGGCTCCAAAAAGTCGTTGATACAGGCGGTATTTTCTCGTTACCTGGATCCCTTTACCGAGCGCTTTCATCGCGCACTGGACGACCTTGAGGCCCGCTACCAAGGTCAGGTGATCCCCCTGGAAGAGCTGCTTGAGGCCATGGCACGCACCGTGCTCGAGGTGCCCGCCGAGCGCCATAGTCTCAAGGTCTTCATGCGGCTGTTGGGTCTTGCCTACAGCCAGGCCCAGGGGCACCTGCGTCGCTACATCCAGGAGGAGTACGGCAGCGTCTTTAGCCGCTTCACCGAGTTGGTGCGTCAGGCGACCCCCGACTTGCCCGACGCCGAGCGCTTCTGGCGTCTGCATTTCATGCTGGGCACCGTGATCTTCACCCTCTCGGGCCTGGATGCCCTGCGCGACATCGCCGAGAAGGACTACGGCGAGAATGTCAACGTCCGCGACCTGATCCGCCGTCTACGCCCGGTGGTAGTGGCCGCCATGCAGGCGCCGTTGCCGGCGCCCATGCCAGCCGCCGCCGAGGCTGGCTGATGCGAACGCCGCGCCTCACCGAACTGCCGCCCGAGCAGAGCCCTTGGCTCGAGATCGATACGCGAACTCAGCGGCTGCGGCTGTGGCAGGGTGGCGAGAGGCAAGCCGAGTATGCTGTCTCTACCGGCATCGCTGGCGTCGGTCAGCAGGAGGGCAGCGGTCAGACCCCGCTCGGTTGGCACTACGTTCGCGCCGCCATCGGTGCGGGCCAGCCGGTCGGGGCGGTGTTTCGCGGCCGCCGTCCCACCGGAGAGGTCTATTCGTCGGCACTGGCTGGTGTCCATCCTGGGCGCGACTGGATCCTCACCCGGATTCTCTGGCTATGCGGCCTGGAGCGGGGCCACAATCGCGGGGGTGACGTGGATTCCCAGCGGCGCTATATCTATCTGCATGGCACGCCGCCCGATCAGCCCATGGGCGAACCCCGCTCCCACGGCTGTGTTCGCCTGCGCGACGCCGACCTGCTGGCGGTATTCGATGCCGTACAACCGGGTACGCCGGTCTGGCTTCACGATTAAAGGAATCCCCCTATGACCCAGACCCTCGGACCGGTGATGCTGGACCTGGAAGGGCCAAGCCTCAACGCCGATGAGCGTGAACTGCTGCGTCGGCCCGAGGTTGGCGGTGTCATCCTGTTTGCCCGCAATACCGAGTCCGCCGACCAGGTCAGGGCGCTTTGTAGCGAGATCCGCCAGGTGCGCCCCGAACTGCTGTTGGGCATCGACCAGGAGGGTGGCCGCGTGCAGCGCCTGCGCGAAGGGGTGACGCGTTTGCCGGCCATGGGGCGCCTGGGAAGAGACCATGCCACTCAGCCCGAGGTGACCCGGCGGCTTTGCCGTGATACGGGCTGGCTGATGGGCCTGGAACTGGCCGCTTGTGGTCTGGACCTCAGCTTCGCTCCGGTGCTCGATGTGGACGACGGCATCTCCACGGTCATCGCTGACCGCAGCTTCTCTGCCGACCCTCAGGCGGTCACCGGGATGGCCGGCGCCCTCATTCAGGGGCTGCATGAGGCGGGTATGGTCGCCGTGGGTAAGCATTTCCCCGGCCACGGAGGCGTGGCCGCGGATTCTCATCTCGAGCTGCCGGTAGATCCACGGTCGCTGACAGCTCTGCTCGCCCACGACCTGGTACCCTTCGCCCGCCTGGCCGGGCAGCTGGACGGGGTCATGCCGGCCCATGTGGTCTACCCGGACTTCGATTCCCGCCCGGCGGGCTTCTCGCCGGCCTGGCTGGGCATGCTTCGCGAAAGCTTCGGCTTCAAGGGTGTGATCTTCTCCGATGACCTGAGCATGGCCGGGGCGGCGGCTACCGGCTCTCCCGCCGAACGCGCCCGGGCCGCTCTCTCGGCCGGCTGCGATATGTTGCTGGTCTGTAATGACCGTGCCGCCGCCCTCGACGTGTTGGACGCCTGTCGAGGGCGCCCCACCACCCCGCGCCTGTCTCGGCTGCGCTACGGCCGGGCACGTCCCGAGCTCTCGAACCTCACGGCGCTATCTCGCTGGCGCCGCGTGCACGCCTGCCTGGAATCCATGGCGTCCGGTTGAACCTCTCTCCATTCCTACATTCGACGATCACAGCGAACCGCTTCCGATGCCTAAACTCGAATCCGATCCCCACCCGTCTCTCGCCCACATGCAGGAGGTCATGGACAACGCCGACTGCTTGATCGACCAGCGGGCGGTGGAATTGGCCCTGGACCGCATGGCCGACGAGATCACTCGCGACCTGGGTGACAAACTGCCCGTCTTCTACTGCGTGATGAATGGCGGCTTGATTACCACCGGCCATCTGCTGACTCGCCTTGGCTTTCCGCTGGAAGTGGACTATCTGCATGCCACCCGCTATCGGGGCAAGACCCGCGG
>CAYWBG010000023.1:0-24235 GCA_964456005.1 uncultured Halomonas sp. | reverse complement strand
TCTCGCTGTCGCTGCTGGGCACCTTCCTGGTGCGCTCCGGTGTGCTCACTTCGGTACACGCCTTCGCCAACGATCCGTCCCGCGGCTTCTTCATCCTGATGCTGTTGGGCATCACCGTGGGCCTGTCGCTGCTGATCTTCGCCCTGCGGGCGCCGCGGGTCAGCCACACCGTGGGCTTCAGCTGGCTCTCCCGTGACGCTCTGCTGCTGATCAACAACCTCATGCTGGTGATCATGACGGTCACCGTGCTGCTGGGCACCGTCTACCCGCTGATCCTCGACGGCCTGGATCTGGGCAAGATCAGCGTGGGGCCTCCCTACTTCAATGCGCTGTTCGTGCCGCTGACCCTGATCATGGTGGTCTTCATGGGGCTCGGGCCCATCTCGCGCTGGAAGGACACGGCGATCAGTCTGCTGGTCCAGCGGCTGTGGCTCTCCGCGGCCGTGGCGGTGGTGCTGGGCGCGGCTCTGCCGCTGGTCTTCGCCGAGCGCTGGAGCGCCCCGGTGGCCATCGGCCTGATCGCCGCGCTGTGGATCGTGCTGCCGATGCTGCGCGACCTCTACGACAAGACCCGCCATGCCCGGTCGCTGGGCGCCGGCCTCAAGAAGCTCTCGCCGGCCTACTGGGGGATGCAACTCGGACATCTGGGCATCGCCGTCACCATCGTCGGCGTGGCCGTGGTCTCCAACTACAACATCGAGCGCAACGTGCGCATGGGGCCGGGCGACAGCGTTCAGGTGGCCGGCTACACCTTCACCATGACCGAACTGACCGAACGCCGTGGCCCCAATTTCCTGGCCGACCGTGCGGTAATAGAAGTGCAGCGCGGCGACAGCCAGCGCAGCTTCACGATGAACCCCGAGAAGCGTCTCTACTTGGCCACCGGTATGCCGATGACCCAGGTGGCACTGCGCCCGGGCCTTTTCCGTGACCTCTACGTGGCCATGGGAGAAGACCTTGGGGATGGCAGCTGGGCCATGCGCGTCCAGTACAAGCCCTTCGTGCGCTGGCTGTGGCTCGGCGGCCTGCTGATGGCCATCGGCGGGGTGCTGGCCGTGTACGACAAACGCTACCGCCGCCTGGCCACCGCACAGGACCCCGAAGAGGCTGTGCTCAAGGCTGCCGCCGGCGGCAAGCATGATGGCAAGGAGGTCACCGCATGAAGCGCCGCCTGCTGCTGCTGCTGCCGCTGATCGGTTTCCTGGCGCTGTCGCTGTTTCTCTATCAGGGGCTGTCGCTGAATCCCTTCCACCGGGAATCGGCGCTGATGGCTCGGGACTTCCCGGCGTTCAACCTGTCCACCCTGAAGGACCCTGAGCGCCGCGTGGACCAATCGCTGTTTGGCAATAGTGAGCTCACCCTGGTCAATGTCTGGGGGGAGTGGTGCCCGGAGTGCAAGCGCGAGATGCCTCAGCTTCTCGACCTCTCCCATCGGCATAATATTCGCATGGTCGGCATCAGCTGGAAGGACACGCGCGAGAAGGGGCTCGGCTTCCTTGAGGAGTTCGGTGACCCCTTCGAGGTCAATGTCTTCGACCCGGATAACGAGCTGGGCTTCGAACTCGGCGTGTTCGGTGCGCCCGAGACCTTTCTGGTCGACGCCGAGGGCGTGATCCGCTATCACCACGTGGGCTACATCGGCCCGGCCGATGTCCACGACAAGATCCTCCCGGAGGTGGAAAAATGGCGTTGATCCGATCCCTGCTGCCCATTCTTGTAATGGCGCTGCTTTCGCTTCTGGTTGTCGGTGGTGCCCAGGCGGGTGGCGTCGAGGTACGCGAGTTCGACGATCCGGTCATGGAGCAGCGCTACCGAAGCTTGACGGCTTCGCTGCGCTGCCCCACCTGCGAGAACCAGGCGATCAACGACTCCGATGCGCCGGTCTCCGGCGACATGCGCGACCGTGTCTACGTGCTCCTCAACGAGGGAGTCTCCGACATCGAGATCCGTGACCACATGGTGCAGCGCTTCGGCGACTACGTGCTCTACAACCCGCGCCTGGAGGGACGCACTTTCCTGCTGTGGGGGCTGCCGGCGGCGCTGGTGCTGCTCGCGGCGATCCTGGTGACCCTGATCGTGAGATCTCGCCAGAACGCCTCCGCAAAAGCCCTTTCTGCTGAGGAGCGGGCCAGACTGCAAGCCCTGATCAACCGCGAGAGAACCGAATGACCCTGCTATGGATTGCCTTCGCCGTGCTGCTGCTGCCGGCGCTATGGCTGCTGGCGGCCCCCCTGCGCCGCGCCCGTGCCGTACATGACGCCCAGCGCGACTACGAGGCCAATGACCGGACCGCCGAGCAGAACGTGGCCATCTTCCGGCGCCGTCTGGGGTCGCTGGAAGCCGCCCTGGAGCGCGGTGACATCAATGAGGCGCGCTTCGACGAGGATCGTCTTGAGCTCGAGCGCAGCCTGCTCGAGGATACCGAGAAGCTCGAGCGCGGCCCGCTCAAGGGCTCCTCCGCTGGTCGCCTGGTCGTGCCCGTGGTGATGGTGGCGGTGGTGGTGACCAGCGTGATCTGGTATCAACAGCAGGGCGCCGAGGGCGACCTCGCCCTGCTGAACGTGCAGCAGGAGGTTCAGAACCATCCCGAAGGGTCGGTCGAGATGCTGGTGGAGCGCTTCGAGGAGCAGGCGGCGCGTCAGCCCGGCAACCCCAATGTCTGGGCCTCGCTGTTTCCGCTCTATCGCGACATGGGGCGAGGCCGAGAGGCGATCCACGCCCTGGAGCGGCTGATCGAGATCGAGGGGCGCCAGCCCTCGCTGGTGGCTAACCTGGCCCAGATCGAATTCTTCATGGCCGATCGCCAGCTGACGCCGCGGGTTCAGTCGCTGGTCGACGAGACCCTGGAATTGGACTCCAGCCAACCCACCGTACTCGGCGTGCTGGGCATTGCCGCCTTCGACCGAGGCGACTACGAGGAGGCCATCGACCAATGGCGTCGCGCCATCGCCGGCATGAACGACCCGGGCGCCGGCGAGGCGCTGCGGGAGGGCATCCAGGTGGCCCAGCAGCGACTGGGCGTGGCCCCCGAGGCCGAAGCGGCGGTCATGGGCGAGGTCCAGGGGGCCGGGATCCGCGTGCGGGTGAGCCTCGATGAGGCCCTCGAAGGGCGCCTAGGCGACGACGCCACGGTATTCGTGGTGGCCCGCGATATGGAGGGCGAGCTACCGCCCCTGGCCGTGGCGCGGCTGCCCGCCAGCGCCCTGCCGACTGAAGTCGTGCTCGACGAGCGCAGCGCCATGTCAGCCGACGCCAGCCTGGGCCAGGTGCGCGAGGCGAGACTGATGGTGCGTGTCTCTGCCACCGGTGAGGCCACTCCTCGGGTCGGTGACCTGTTTGGCGACCGGGAAGGCGTGGCGGTGGGCCATGCCGATGGAGACCCCGTGGAGGTCGTGGTCGACCGTGTCTTCGATTAACCGGACCGGGTAGTCGGGATGCGTCTCAAGTCGATACGACTCGTCGGGTTCAAGTCCTTCGTCGATCCGGTCACGGTGCCCTTCGATGGCAACATGACGGCCATCGTTGGCCCCAATGGCTGCGGCAAGTCCAATATCATCGATGCGGTGCGCTGGGTCATGGGCGAATCCTCGGCCAAGACCCTGCGTGGCGAATCGATGACCGATGTCATCTTTAACGGCTCCACCGGCCGCAAGCCGGTGGGTCAGGCCGCCATCGAGCTGCTTTTCGACAATCGCGACGGCAGCATGGGCGGGGCCTATGCCCAGTACGCCGAGATCGCCGTCAAGCGAGTGGTGACGCGTGACGCCCAATCCTCCTACTACTTCAATGGCCAGAAGTGTCGCCGCCGCGACATCGCCGATCTCTTCCTGGGCACCGGCTTGGGGCCACGCTCCTACGCGATCATCGGTCAGGGAATGATCTCCCGGTTGATCGAGGCTCGCCCCGAAGAGCTACGCGCCACCCTCGAGGAGGCCGCCGGCATCTCCAAGTACAAGGAGCGCCGCCGCGAGACTGAGAACCGCATGCGCCGCACCCAGGAGAACTTGGAGCGCCTGGACGACATCCGCGAGGAGCTGGACAAACAGCTCGAGCGTCTCAAGCGCCAGGCCGAGGCGGCGCGACGCTACCAGACGCTCAAGAACGAGGAGCATCGGGTCAAGGGTGAGCTGGCGCTGCTGCGAGGCCGCGCCCTGCGCGCCAGCCAGGGAGAGGAGGAGCACCGGGTCGGCGAACTGGAGACCGGCATCGAACGCGAGGTGCTGGGGCTTCGCCGATGCGAGACTCGGCTCGAGGAGGCTCGGGCCGATCACGATCGTCTGGCCGCCGAGCTCGACAGCCAACAGTCGCATTTCTTCGAAACTACCACCGCCATCGCCCGCCTCGAACAGGACCTTGAACATTCTCGCAGCCGGGATGCCCAGCTGGTCCGCGACCTGGAGGCGACCCGCCGCGAGCTGAGCGAGCTCTCCCGCCTCGGCGAGGATGACGGTGAACGCCTGCTCCGCCTCGACGAACGCCTGGAGACCCTGGTCCCCGAGCGCGAAAGCCTGGCCGAGGAGCTCGAGGAGCTGGAGGCGGCCCTCGAGGAGGCCGAGCCCGAGGCCGAAGAGGCCGACGTCGCCTGGGAGGCCTTCAGCGAACAGTGGCGTGAGGCGAGTCGCGATGCCGAGCGCGGTCAGGATCGCCTGCGTGAGCAGGAGTCGCACCTAGAGAGGCTGACGGCAGACGAGCACCGACGACGCCACCAGCAGCAGGAGTTGCCCGACCTTGCCTTGCTGGTCGAGCAGCGCGACGAGATCGCTGAGCAGCTGGCCGAACGAGATCTCGAGCGGGACGCCCTGGAGGCACGCCGGGAGGCGCTCCAGCAGCAGCGTGACGCGGCGCGTGAAAAGGCCCGCCAGTTGGAGAGCGAGCGTGAGGAGGATCGCCAGCGGCGCAATGAACTGCAGGGCGAACTGGCCTCCCTGGAAGCGTTGATCGAGGCGGCGCTGGCCGACCATGACAACGCCCTGGATGAGCACCTGGCGGGCCACGGCCTCGCCGAGGCCCCGCGGCTGGGCGAAAGCCTGACGGTCGATGCCGGCTGGGAGCAGGCGGTCTCCTGGGTGCTGGCCCCCTGGCTACGTGCCCGGGTGGTGTCCGGGAGGCTGGTCGGCGAGACCCTGGAGGGTGCGCCGGCCGAACTGGGCCTGCTGGAGAGCGAGCCGTATCCCGCTCCCGAGGGCAGCCTGGCGGCCCGGGTGCGTGGCGCCGGCGCCGCCGCTCGCTGGCTCGCGGGAATCCGCTGCGCCGACTCCCGAGAGGACGCCTGGGCGGCATGCAGCGACCTACCCCCCGGCGAGAGCCTGATCACACCCGATGGCCTCTGGCTCGGGCCCGGCTGGGCGCGCCAGCGCGGCCAGGGCGAGGGCCCCGATGCCCTGCTGGTCAGTCGGCGGCGCCAGGCGGAGGCCCGTCAGTTGCGGGAGGAGGTCGAGGTACGCCTGGCAAAACAGGAGCAGCGGCTGGGGGAGGCCGTCGAGGAGGCCGAACACGCCGAGCGTGACCTGGAGGCGTCGCGTCTCGAGGAGCGCGAGCTGGATCAGCGTCGCCAGCAACTGGCGGTGCAGGACAGCGGTCTGGCGAGTCGGCTGGAGCATCTTCAGGGGCGCGCCGCCGAACTGGCCGACGAGCTGTCCGGCCTTGCCGAGGCCAGGGAAGAGGCCATGCTGGCCATCGAGGAGAGCCGCGACCGCTGGCAGCAGGCCATGGCCCGACTCGAGGAGGGCGCCGAGCGCCGTGAACGCCTCGATCGAGCGCGCCGCGAGGCCCGTGAGCGACTCGCCTCACTGCGCAGCCGCCAGCGGCCCCAGGCCGAAGCGCTGCAGCGCCTGGCCCTGGAGCAGGAACGCCTTGCCGCAGAGCGCGCCGGGCTAGCCGAGCAGCAGAGCCGAGCCGGCGAGACGCGAGAACGCCTGGAGGAGCGCCTGGAGGAGCTCGAAGGAGAGCGCGAGGGGCTCCGCGAACCGGCGGAAGAGCGCCGCGAACGCCTCGAAGAGTTGCTCGACCGTCGTGAGCGGGAAGAGCGCACTCTGAATGCCACGCGCGCACGGGCCGCCGAGCTGGTCGAGCGGCTGCGCGAGGACGAACAGGCCCGCCAGGCCCACGAGCGGAGCCTCGAGGGGGCTCGCGAGCGCCTGCAGGAGGCGCGCATGCAGGTCCAGGCGCTGAGCCTCAAGGCCGAGACCCATGACGAACAACTTCGTGAGCTGGGACACGACGTGCGCGAGTTGGCCGAGCGGCTGGATCCCGACGCCACCGAATCGGCCTGGCAGGCTCGCCTGGAGGCGCTGGCCGAACGCATTCGTCGGCTCGGGGCCATCAACCTCGCCGCCATCGAGGAGTATGACCAGCAGGCCGAACGGCGCGACTACCTGGAAGCCCAGCACGCCGAGCTCAGCGAGGCCCTGGACACGCTCGACCGGGCCATTCGCCGGATCGACCAGGAAACCCGGGCCCGCTTCCGCGACACCTTCGAGCGAGTCAATGGTGGATTGCAGTCACTTTTTCCTCGGGTCTTCGGTGGTGGAACCGCATGGTTGACCCTGACCGGGGAGGATTTGCTGGAGACTGGGGTGGCCATCATGGCGCGTCCGCCAGGCAAGAAGAACAGCACCATTCACCTGCTCTCCGGTGGCGAAAAGGCGCTGACGGCCCTGTCGATGGTCTTCGCCATCTTCCAGCTCAACCCGGCTCCCTTCTGCATGCTTGACGAGGTGGATGCCCCCCTGGATGACGCCAATGTGGGTCGCTACGCCAGGCTGGTGAAAGAGATGTCCGAGAGCGTCCAGTTCATCTATATCACCCACAACAAGATTGCCATGGAAGCCGGCGAACGCCTGATGGGGGTGACAATGCAGGAGCCTGGGGTATCTCGCCTGGTGGCAGTCGGCGTGGAGGAGGCGGCCGCCCTGGCCGAGGCCTGACAGGCTTGAACGTTTTGCCCAAAAGGGGTAACAAGGAGAGTATTGATGCTGCAACGCATGGATGCAGGGGGATCATCGAAGGGCGATTGCACGGGGCAGGGTCGACTCAGGGTGAAAAATCCAGATGGGTTGACAAACAAAAAAAGTGGCCCCTTTTTCGGCAATCGCGCTATGCTGTTGACGGACAACCATCAGGCATGGCGCCTTAGCAATAGGCTGACGACCCATGGAACTTAGAGAGTGGCTGATCATTCTGGGGTTGGCGCTGGTGACCCTCATCGTGGTGGATGGAGTGCGTCGCCTGCAGCGCCAGCGGCGTACTCCACGCCTCGACGAGGTGGCGGACGACGCCGGAGGCACCAGCCTCGACCCCGAGGAAGCGGCACGCGAGGCCGAGATCAACTGGGAATTACCCAACGGAGGGGCGCGAGTCGTCAGGCCCGCGGACTATAGCGGTATACAACCCAAGCCCAAGCTGGAGCGCCAGGAACATCCGGGACCATCCCGCGTGCTGGCCAGTTTCCGCCAGGCTGGCCGCCAGGGCGAAGACGCGGCGCCTGTTGCCCCGGTGGAGGCGGAAAGACAGCACGCTCCCCCGGAGACGCGTTCGGAGGCCATTGGCAAGCCGGACGCTCCCTTGTCTCGCGCAGCAAACTCGACCGGAGCGTCACGGGTCGATGAAAAACCTGCCATGCAAGAATCCCGGTCAGCGGCTTCCAGCGTGCTCCCCCCGTCCGAAGAAGCGCAGCAGGTCGGTCCCAGGGAAGATGTCGAGTCTTCCATGCCGCACGCCGCCGCGGAGACTTCCGCCGGGACCAGCGACGAGCGCCTGGAGCCACGGCTCTCTTCGCTGGATGAGTCTCCCGAGGAGGCCGCGGAACTCACCGAGCCGTTGGCTGCAGTCCCCGAGGACCATGACGAGCATGACACCGAACGCTATCGACTGGTGGATCTCGATGGCATGAGCGACTCATTCAAGAGCGGCTCGAAGCGCGTGGGGGCCTCCGTGCAGCGTTTCGGCGCCTCCCTGCAGAAGAGCCTGTCCGAGCGTCGTGAACAGAAGCGTCAGGAGAAGCTGCGCCGGGAACAGGCCAAGGCCGAAAAGGCCGCTAGAGATGCCGAGCAGCAGCGTCAGGCTCGGATTCGGGCCGAGGAGGAGCAGGCCGTCCGCGATGCCGAGCGTCGTCGCCTCGAGGCCGAGACCATCCGTGCCGCCGATGATGACGACCCGCTTTTCGCACCGCCACAGGCGAACCGCGACACGGCTTTGCATGACGAGGAGTGGGATCTCGAGCGGACCGAGTCAACGGGCGAGGCCGCCGCCTCCCTGGATGACCCGGCATTTCGTGACAAGGTGCGGGTGCATCCGGTGCTGGAGAAGGCCCTGCGCCACGACGTCAGTGCCGAACATGCTCGCCACGCCCTGAGCCATGCCGAGGAGATCATCGTCATTAGCGTGATGTCTCGGGACGAAGAGGGCTTCTCGGGCACGGCGCTGCTCGACCTGATGCTGGCCTGTGGCCTGCGCTACAGCCGGGACATGGGCATCTTCCACCGCTTTGAGACCGAGGACCCGGAGAGCCAACTGCAGTTCTCCATGGTCAACGTGGTCAAGCCGGGTGTCTTCCCCATCGAGGCCATGGATGATTTCCACACGCCCGGAGTGACCCTGCTGATGCCACTGCCCGGTGCCACCGACAGCGTCGCGGCCTTCGAGGCCATGGTCGAGACCGCCATGGTCATCGTTCGCCACCTGGGCGGGGAACTGAAAGACGAGAATCACAGCGTCATGACCGCCCAGACCGTGGAGTTCGCTCGTCAGCGGGTACAGGAGTTCGTGCGCCGCCATCGTCTGCATCGCTATCAGGTGAACTAGCGCCCACCCAGCGCCCGGCAGAAAGCCAACGACCCCCGAAGGTGTCCCGTCGGGGGTCGTCGCTTTGGTAAGCTAGGTCACACTGAGCGGTTTCGAAGTGCCCGCTTTGAGGCCCTTGCCATGGACGAGAACCCTGACTCAATGACTCAGCCCGACCCGAAGACCCTCGAGGAGGTAGCGCGCCTGCGCGCCGAACTCGACGATGCCAACTACCGCTATTACGTGCTCGACGAGCCGCGGCTCACGGATGCCGACTACGATCGCCGCCTGCGTCGGCTGCAGGAGATCGAGGATAAGCACCCCGAACTGGTGACGCCGGAATCGCCCACCCAGCGTATCGGCGCTGCACCGGACGCTGGCTTCCCCGAGGTCAAGCATGCCGTGCCCATGCTGTCCCTGGACAACGCCTTCGATGAAGATGGGCTGGAAGCCTTCGTCCGGCGGGTGGCCGAGCGCCTGGAGGCTGACGGCGAATCGCTGACCTTCTGCTGCGAACCCAAGCTGGATGGCGCCGCGGTATCGCTGGTCTACGAGCAGGGCGTGCTGGTCAGCGGGGCCACCCGTGGCGACGGGCGCACCGGCGAGGGCATCACCTCGAATCTGCGCACCCTGCGTTCCGTGCCGCTCAAGCTGCGTGGCGAGGCCCTGCCGGAGCTGCTCGAGGTGCGCGGCGAGGTCATCATGAGCCATGGCGGTTTCGAGGCGCTCAATGCCCGCGCTCGGGAGGAGGGCAGCAAGGTCTTTGCCAATCCGCGCAATGCCGCCGCCGGCAGCCTGCGCCAGCTAGACCCCAGGGTCACCGCCACCCGCCCCCTGGAGTTCAGCGCCTACCAGGTGGCGCGCATCGAGCCCGACCAGGGCGACGACACCCACAGTGCCCTGATGACGCACCTCGGCGACTTTGGCTTTCGCACCAGCAGCGAGCTGGCGGTGGTGGCCGGTGCCAGCGGGGTGATCGACTACTGCCGCCGTCTCGGCGAGAAACGCGATTCGCTCGGCTACGATATCGACGGCGTGGTGATCAAGGTGGACGACCTGCGCCTGCAGCGCGAGCTGGGCTTCGTCGCCCGCGCGCCGCGCTGGGCCATCGCCTTCAAGTTCCCCGCCCAGGAGCAGACCACCCGCCTCAATGACGTGGAGTTCCAGGTGGGGCGTACCGGTGCCATCACGCCGGTGGCACGACTCGAGCCGGTCTCGGTGGCCGGCGTCACCGTCGCCAACGCCACCCTGCACAATGCCGACGAGATCGCCCGGCTCGGAGTGAGGATCGGTGACACCGTGGCCATCCGACGTGCCGGTGACGTCATTCCCCAGGTGGTACGGGTCGTGGAGGAAGCGCGGCCTGCAGACGCCCGCGAGATCGTCTTTCCCAGCCGCTGCCCGGTGTGTGACTCCCAGGTAGAGCGCCTGGAGGGCGAGGCCGCAGCACGCTGCGCCGGCGGCCTCTACTGCCCCGCCCAGCGCAAGGAGGCGCTCAAGCACTTCGCCTCACGCCGGGCCCTGGACATCGAGGGCCTGGGTGAGAAGCTGATCGATCAGCTGGTCGAGCGCGACTGGGTCACCACGCCCGCGGACCTCTTCCGGCTGGAGGCCGAGCGCCTGGCGACGCTGCCGCGCATGGGGCAGAAGTCCTCGGAAAACCTGGTGGCGGCGCTGGAGAAGGCCAAGGCGACCACGCTGGCGCGGTTCATCTACGCGCTGGGTGTCCGCGAGGTGGGCGAGGCCACGGCGGCCAACCTGGCCCGTCATTTCGGCACGCTGGAGGCGCTGATGGAAGCCGGGATCGAGGCGTTGGAGACCGTGGAGGACGTGGGGCCCATCGTGGCCGCCCATGTGCACACCTTCTTCCGTCAACCCCACAACCGCGAGACCATCGACGACCTGATCGCCTGTGGCCTGCACTGGGAGGAGGAGGTCATCGGCGAGCGGCCTCGGCCGCTGTCTGGCCAGACTTGGGTGCTCACCGGCAGCCTGGAGAGCATGACCCGCGACCAGGGCAAGGCGCGGCTGCAGGCGCTGGGGGCCAAGGTGTCGGGGAGCGTGTCGAAGAAGACCGCCGGGCTGGTGGCCGGCGAGGCCGCCGGCAGCAAGCTCGACAAGGCCATGCAACTCGGCGTTCCGGTTCTCGATGAGCCGGCGTTCCTGGAACGGCTGGCGCACTGGGAAGCCGGAGGACGTGAGGCAGAGGATAGCGAGGAAGACGAGTCATGAGTGGACGCTTCCTGGAAGTCCCCTACCGCATGCTGCCGGGCGAGACCCTGGACGCCCTGCTGGAGGCCTTCGTCACCCGCCAGGGCTACGACACCTCCGACACCGGCGAGGGCATGCGCGGCTGGGTGGCCGAGCTCAGGCGCCAGCTCGAGCGCGACGAGCTGATCATCGCCCACGACCTGGAGACGGCGACCACCGAGGTGATGACGCTCGCCCAGTGGCGCGCCTTTGGCAGGGATCTCGCCGACGACGAGGAGGGGTAGCGAGGCCCTATTTCCCTCTGATCAGGTCGCGAATCAGGCGGCGTCCAGGGTGCAGGTGGTCCACCAGCGGCTGCTCCAGGGGCAGCGGCTCGTCGCAGATCATGGACGCGAGCAGCTCCGCGCAGAGCGGGGCGCTGGCCAGCCCCCGGGAGCCATGGGCCGCGGTGATCCACAGCCCCGGATGGTGGCGGCCGGCGATGTCGGGAATGCGGGTCGCGTCTCTGGCCAGTACCGCGTAGTCCTCCCGCCATCTCTCGGCATCGGGCACCGGCCCGGCATAGGGTGACTTGTCGGGGCTGGCCGCGCGCACCCCGGCGCGTCCTTCCAGACTGCCCGGCGTGAGGTCGGCTCCCGCCTTTCGAAGCACCGCCGCATAGGCGGGCAGGGTGCGTTCGAACTCCGCCAGGTTGGCGGCGTGATCCGCCTCGCAAACCTCGGTGTCGGCGTCATTGGGTGAGAAGGTGGCGCCGAAGGTAAGCCAGCCATCCAGCGGGGGTGGCACATAGCCCCCGGCGCATACCACTCGGTCGAGTCCGGGGGCGCCGTCGGGCAGTCGCACTCGGCTCACCTGGCCGCGCACGGGCTGCAGCGGCAGCCACTCGGTCTGGGCGAAACGGTTCGCCATGGCCGCGGTGGCGATGACCACCTGCTCGGCCACAAGGCTTCCCCCATCGGCCAGCGTTAGCCGCCAGCCCGCCTCGTCCCGGCGCAGCGCCACCACCTCGGCCTGCCGGAAGTCTATTCCCGGTGTCTCGGCCAGCCGATGGCAGAGGCGTGCCGGCCGCACCCAACCGGCGCCAGAATAGTCGAGGGCCGAGCCTTCGACCCTGATGCCGGCGGCAGTGGCGGCCGCCTGGGCGTCCAGCCCGCGTACCACGCCCTCCGGCAGGGGGTGGCAGGACAGGAAGCGTGCCTGGCGGTGATGTTCCTTCTCGCTCAGCGCCTGCTGCAGCACGCCGCAGGGCGCCCACAGGGCCTGGTTCGGATCGAGGCGGGCCAGCCAGCGGTGGCTGAAGAGCAGGCCGGCAAGGTAGACACGGCTTTGGTGGTTCGTCTCCGCGGCAAGCTTTACATAGAGCGCTCCCTGGTCGTTTCCGGAGCCGCCGGCCCCGGGGCCTTCGCGGTCGACCAGGGTCACCAAAAGGCCCCGCTCGGCCAGGGCCGCAGCCACACCGGCGCCGGCGATGCCAGCACCGATCACTGCCACTTGCTGCGTTGGCCGCGAGCCGGGCGGGGTGAACCAGGGGGTTGCCTGGCGCCGGGCATCAACGGGCGGGGCCGCTATCTCGCCCGCCAGCATCTCGCGCTTGCGGCCGAAGCCCGGCAGCTTACGCCAGCTAAAGCCGGCAGCCTTGAGTCCCCGCTTGACGACTCCAGCGCAGGTAAAGGTGGCGAAGGTGGCCCCGGGTCGCGAGCGAGCCGCCATGGCGGCAAATAGCGCCGGCTTCCACATCTCGAGATTCTTCGCCGGGGCGAACCCATCCAGGAACCACGCATCGACACGGCCGTCGAGCAGGTCTAGTCGCTCGGCGGTGTCCCCGAAGTGCAGGTCCAGGGTTACCCTGGCCGCGAGCCGCAGGCGGTGCACTCCGGCGACCGGTTCGGGCCATTGCTCGGTCAGTCGCGCGGCCCGGTCGGCCAGGTCGGGCCAGGTGGCCAGGGCCCGTGTCAGGTCCTCCCGGGCGAGGGGAAACTTCTCCGTGGAGACCAGGTGTAGCCGGGCGCTCTTCGGGGCATGGGCCTCGAAGCAGGCCCAGGCGCAGAGCATATTGAGCCCGGTGCCGAAGCCGGTCTCGCCAACCACGAAGGGGCGGCTCTCTCGCCAGGCGGCGAAGCGCTCGGGCAGGCGGTTGGCGGCGATGAAGACATGCTCGGTCTCCGCGCGACCGTCGTGGCGGGAGAAATAGACGTCGTCGAAGGCGGCGGAGTGGGGCGCCTCCTCGCCGGTGGCGTCGCGTCGCCAGTCGAGACGGGCCCTCTCCAGGGCGGCGAGGGGAGGCAGGCCATCGGGGGTGGCGGTCACGAACACTCCTGGTGGATCTTGGCTGGTCAGGATTTGATCAATGCCGCCGCGGCGGCGTCTCGTCCCGTCTGGGTGAAGGCGTCCGCGGCGTTTCAACAGTGTTATCCACAGCCTCTGTGCAGAACTCGGCGGTTGACAAGCCCTTGTGCGGGAAGAGGCGCCTGACTCGGAGCTGACGTCGCGGGCGCTGGGTGCCGGCTCGCGCCTTGCATCGGAGGGGCTTCAGGGCAGCACCTTCTTGAAGGGCTTCACCGTTGCCCGGGCATAGACGCCGGCGATCATGTAGGGGTCGGCATCGGCCCAGGCCTGGGCCTCCTTCAGGGTGTCGAACTCGGCGATCACCAGGCTGCCGGTGAAGCCCGCCTCGCCAGGGTCCTCGCTGTCGACGGCCGGATGGGGCCCGGCCAGAACCAGGCGGCCCTCGTCACGCAGCGCCTCGAGGCGGGCCAGGTGGTCGGGGCGAGCGGCCAGGCGCCGTTCCAGGCTGTTATTCACGTCTTCGCTGATGATGGCGTAGAGCATTGCAGTCGTTTCCTCGGGTGGGACGGCGTGTGCCGCGAGACGCGCTTGTGATTGACCGGCATCGGCCTGGCGCGCACCATGGAAACCCATTCTGACAAAGTCGTCTGCCGGCGTCATGCCAATGAATGCACTTCCCGTCCGCTTCGAGGGCAACAGCGCTTCGCTCCCCATCGACCTGCACATGCACTCCACCGCTTCGGATGGCGCCCTCTCACCCGAGGCGCTAGTGGCGCTGTGCAAGGCTCGAGGGCTGACCCACATGGCGCTGACCGACCATGACACCCTGTCCGGCGTGCCAGCGGCCAGGGAGGCGGCCGAACGCGAGGGCCTCTGCCTGCTGCCGGGCACCGAGCTCTCCACGCGCTGGTCTGGCCACAATATCCACGTCGTGGGGTTGCTGCCGGAAGGCGCTCGCGGCCCCCTGGTCGAGGGGCTGGTGGCCCAGGCCGAGGCTCGCAAGAAGCGCGCCGCGAAGATCGCCGAGCGACTGGAGAAGGTCGGCCTCGTGGATGCCCTAGCCAGGGCCCGGGAGCAGGCGGGAAGCGAACGGCCCTTGGGCCGGCCGGACTTCGCCCGGGCCCTGGTCGCTGCGGGCCTGGTGCCTGACATGGCCATGGCCTTCAAGAAGCATCTGGGCGCCGGCAAGGCCGGCGACGTCAAGTCGCTGTGGCCGGCGCTTGCCGAGGCCGTGGGCTGGATCGTCGCTGCGGGCGGGGTGGCAGTGCTGGCGCATCCGTTGCGTCACGGCCTGACTCGCCGCAAACGTGGCCTGCTGCTGGATGCCTTCCGCGACGCCGGCGGCCAGGCTGCCGAGCTAGTCAGCGGCTTCCAGAATGCCGATGCCACCCGCGATCTATCGCGCCAGCTCCAGGAGCGCGAGCTCTATGCCTCGTTGGGCAGCGACTTCCATTTTCCCGGCGGCCACCTGGCCCCGGGCAGCATGAGCCCGGTACCGCGCACGGCGACCCCGCCGGTATGGACCCATCCGCGGCTGGCTGCCATCTTGGCGCTATAGTTAGTGGCCTGCTTTCGTAGCAGAACGGCACTATCGTTCGTTGTCGTATCGCTGGATTCGCTCTGAGCACAACGGCGATAGAGACTGGATTATTTGATAGGGAGCTTGATCATGAGCCAGTTCTTCCAGATTCATCCCGATAACCCCCAGAAGCGCCTTATCGACCAGGCGATACAGATCATCCGTAACGGCGGAGTGGTCGCCTATCCCACCGATTCCGGCTATGCCCTGGGTTGCCATCTGGGTGACAAGAAGGCCGTCGAGAAGATCAAGTGGCTGCGTTCGCTGGATGACAAACACAACTTCACCCTGGTCTGCTCCGATCTCTCGGAGATCGGCACCTACGCCAAGGTGGACAACGACGTCTTCCGCTTGCTCAAGGCGCATACTCCCGGGGCCTATACCTTCATCCTTCAGGCCACCACCGAGGTGCCGCGGCTGCTGCTGCACCCCAAGCGCCGCTCGATCGGCGTGCGAGTGCCGGATCACGCCATCACCCATGCCCTGCTCGCTGCGCTGGGCGAGCCGCTGATGAGCGTGACCCTGATCCCGGTGGGTGAGGAGCTGCCCATGACCGACGCCGAGGAGATCCGCGACCGCTTCGGCACCCATCTGGACCTAGTCATCGACGGTGGCGCCTGCCACCTGGAGGCCACCAGCGTGGTGGACCTACGCGACCTGCCGCCGACGATCCTGCGCGAGGGGCGGGGCGACGTCGCCCCCTTCCGCGTGTAACGTATGACGCCGCCGATTCAGCCAGGCGGCGAGTCGCCCGCGCTCTCCTCGTCGTCGCCTCCGCGGGCCTCGTGCCAGGCCGCCTGCTCCTCTTCGGAGAGGTGCGGGTCAGGCGTCTCCTCGTCGAGCCAGGTGCCGCACTTCAGGCAGTATTTCGCGCTCCGCTCGTGCCGGTCGTGGCCGCAGCCGGGGCAAGCCTCGTCGGAGTAGCGCTCCTGGCGGATCGATCTAATCACCTCCGCCGAGAACACCCCGGTGGGTACCACGATGATCGAGTAGCCGGTGAGCATCACCATCACCGAGAGCCCCTGGCCCAGCGGGGTGACCGGCACGATATCGCCGTAGCCCACCGTGGTGAGGGTGACAATGGCCCAGTAGATCGCCTGGGGAATGCTGGTGAAGCCGGCCTCGGCGGGCTCGATCAGATAGATCAGCGAGGCGAAGATGGTGACCAGAAAGAACACGGAGAGCAGGAACAGGAAGATCGGATGCAGGGCACGGCGCAGCGACTCCACCAGCAGCCGGCCCTCGCCGACGAACTGCATCATGCGCAGGATGCGGAAGATGCGCAGCACCCTGAGCACCCGCACGATCAGCAGGGCCTGGGCGCCCGGGATGATCAGCGCCAGCCAGGTGGGCAGCACGGCGATGACATCCACCACCCCGTAGAAGCTTTTCAGATAGGTGAGCGGCCGTTCCAGGCAGTAGAGGCGTATCGCCAACTCGATGGTGAAGGCGAGGGTGAAGCCCCACTCCAGCCAGAAGAAGAGCCCGCCCCAGCGCGCCGCATAGGCGTCTACGCTGTCGAGCATCACCACCAGCACGCTGGCCAGTATCGTCACGATCAGGGCGATATCGAAGCCCTTGGCCGCCGGGGTATCCGATTCGAAGATGATCTGGAAGGCTCGGGTGCGCAGGCCTTCCCCGCCGGGCTTGATCTCGAGGTTCATCCTACTCTCCCTGAGTCAGCTCAACGGCCGGTCGGTGGGCAGTCGACGGGCCAGGCGCAGCAGGGCAAGGCCAAACCCGGTGGTCAGCCAGGTCGAGCCGGAGAGCGCACCGGCCAGCTCTCGGGCCGTTTCGCCGAGGTCACGGCCATTCGAGTCGGCCAGCCGCTCCAGGGCGTTTCCGGCCTCGAGGCGCCAGGTCTCATCGCCGGTATCGGCCAGGGCGTCCAGCGCCACCACCGCACGATGCAGGCAGGCGGTTGGCGAGCTACCCTCGGGCAGCGTCCAGGTGCCGGCCAGCAGGGCGCCTCCCCGGGCAGCCTTGCTGGTGTCGGAGGGGCGCAGGGGCACCGAGCCAGCCAGCGCCTCGGCCAACTCCCATAGGACATCGGGAGCGCCGTCCTTGAGTTCGAGTTCCAGCTCGCGAATCACCACTCGCCGGTTGTCGGCCAGAATCTCTCCTTCGTCCAGGGCCAGTTCGATGCGACTGTCGCCGAGGTGAATCTCGCGGGTCTCGCGGCGGAAGTCGGTGGTAAAGCGGGGGGCAAGGCGTGCCAGCACGTCCCGGCCGAGCGCTGCCGGTGGCAGCTCGGCCAGGCCTTCGAGATCCAGTCCCGGGCCGGGCACCTCCCACTCCCATTCGCCGCGCTTCGACAGCCCGCCGCCGCCCTGGCCGCGGGTCTTCACCGTCTGCAGCACCCGGTCGTCGACCCGGCGCAGGCGAAGCGCCATCCCTGCGCTTTCCAGTGCTCCCTCCGGGGTGTCGAAGTAGGTATTGCCCAGTTGGGACACCTGCACCGGCAGCTCCCTGAGCCGCGGGTGCTGGCGCAGGGAATCCGGTCCTTCGTGGCCCAGGGCGAGCTTGAGCTCTATCTCGTGACTCATGGCCTTGCCACCTCGGTTCGATGAATTCTGGAAGTTTTTTTCATGACGCCACCGGTCGTGGTCACTATACTGTCGCCGCCATTTCCCTAGTGCATACGACGCCGATGGTTACACCCAATCCGTTTTCCGCGATGTTCGGTCGTTCGCCATTCCAGCCGCTGCTGGCCCATATCGTCAAGGCCAACGAATGTGCCGACCTGCTGCTGCCCTTCTTCGAGGCCACCCTGGTGGAGGACTGGGAGACGGCGGCGAGGATTCGTGAGTCGATCACGCGCCTGGAGCATGAGGCCGATGAGCTCAAGACCGAGCTGCGCCTCAACCTGCCCAACACTATGTTTCTGCCTGTCTCGCGCAGCGACCTGCTCGATCTGATCAGCGTACAGGACAAGATGGCCAACAAGGTGCGCGACATCACCGGCATCATGCTCGGGCGCAGAATGCGGGTGCCCGCCCCTCTGGCCGACGCCATGCGTGACTACATGCGCACCGCTGTGGCCTGCGTGGCCCAGTCACGGGACGCTATGGAAGAGCTCGAGGCCCTGCTCGAGTCCGGTTTCGGGCGCAACGTCTCCGACGTGATGCATCGCTTGATTCGCCAACTCCACGTGCTGGAGCACCAGGCCGATAGCCAGCAGGTCGCCATTCGCCGCCGCCTGTTCGAGTTGGAAGGCGAGCTCCCACCGGTGGATGTGGTCTTCCTCTACCAGATCATCGACTGGGTCGGCGAGCTCTCCGACCGCGCAGAGCGCGTCGGCAGTCGCTTACAGATCCTGATGGCCCGCTGAGCGCCTTTCCGGAACGCGTCCGGAAGCGCTGGGTGTGACCTCGCACGCCTCTCCCGACAACCACATAGGACACAAACCCTATGTCGATCATCGCGCAGCATGGCGAAGTCTTCATCATCCTGGCCTGCCTCTTCGGTTTCTTCATGGCCTGGGGCGTCGGTGCCAACGACGTGGCCAACGCCATGGGCACCTCGGTGGGCTCCAAGGCCATCACCATCAAGCAGGCGATCATCATCGCCGTCATCTTCGAGTTTCTCGGCGCCTGGCTGGCCGGCGGCGAGGTGACCTCCACCATCCGCGGCGGCATCGTCGACCCGGCGCTGCTCCAGGCCGATCCGCAGTTTCTGGTCTATGGCATGCTTTCGGCGCTTCTGGCGGCGGCGATCTGGCTGATGATCGCCTCGGCCAAGGGCTGGCCGGTCTCCACCACACACTCCATCGTCGGCGCCATCGTCGGTTTCGGGGCCGTGGGGCTGGGCGTTGAAGCGGTGGCCTGGGGCCAGGTGGGCACCATCGCCTCGAGCTGGGTGATCTCGCCGATGCTGGCGGGCACCATCGCCTTCGTGCTGTTCAAATCGGTGCAGCACCTGATCTTCGAGGCCAGGGATCCTTTCGCCGCGGCCAAGCGCTACGTGCCCCTCTATGTCTTTCTCGTCGGTTTCGTCGTCGCCATGGTGACCCTCACCAAGGGGCTGACTCACGTGGGGCTCGATCTTACCTTTAACCAGAGCTTCCTGCTCTCCCTGCTGTTCGGGGCGATCATCATGGGCATCGGCGTCATGATGGAGCGTCGCGTGGTTTACGAGCAGCGTGCCGACGACCACTTCGGCTACGGCAACGTGGAGCGGGTGTTCGGCGTGCTGATGATCTTCACCGCCTGCGCGATGGCCTTCGCCCATGGCTCCAACGATGTGGCCAACGCCGTTGGCCCGCTGGCCGCGGTGATCAGCGTGGTGCGCAGTGACGGCGTCATCGACAGTGCCGCCCTGGTACCCTGGTGGGTGCTGGTACTGGGCGGTGGTGGCATCGTCTTCGGCCTGGTCACCTACGGCCACAAGGTGATTGCCACCGTGGGCACCGGCATCACCGAGCTGACGCCGAGCCGCGGCTTCGCCGCCACCCTGGCCGCCGCCACCACCGTGGTGATGGCCTCGGGCACCGGCCTGCCGATCTCCACCACCCATACCCTCGTGGGGGCGGTGCTCGGCGTGGGGCTGGCCCGCGGCATGGCGGCGCTCAATCTGACTGTGATCGGCACCATCGTGATGTCCTGGCTGATCACCCTGCCGGCCGGCGCCGGCCTCTCGATCCTCTTCTTCTTCACCTTCAAGGGGATCTTTGGCTAGGGTTTGGCGCCCCAGCAGGGCCCTCGACTTTCGAGGGCCCTGCTGAACGATGGTGCCGCCGATTTCGCGGCTCTGTTATTCTCGAACATCTGCCCAACACCCATTCCTTCGCTGCCGGAGAGAGGTTCTTGGAGACACGCTTCCCTTTCGTCGACTGGTTTCGCAACTCGTCGCCCTACATTAACGCCCACCGGGGGCGTACCTTCGTCATCCTGATCGAGGGCGAGGCCATGGCGCGTGGACGAGGGGAGCAGCTGATCCAGGACCTGGCGCTGCTGCATACCCTGGGCGTGCGCCTGGTGGTGGTGTTCGGAATCCGTGCCCAGGTGCAGCAGGCCCTTGATGAGGCCGGCATCGTGCCCGACCTCCACCAGGGCCGCTGGGTAGCAGACGAGCCGGTGATGGCCTGCATCGAGCGGGTCGCCGCCGAGCAGCGCCTGTGGCTGGAGGCCCGTCTATCGCTGGGGCTACCCAATACCCCGATGCACGGGGTGGAGCTCACCGCGGTCTCGGGCAACCTGGTCATGGCCAAGCCGCTGGGGGTGCGCGAGGGGGTTGATTTCGATCGCAGCGGCGAAGTGCGACGGGTACGCGCCCCGGCCATCCGGGGCCTGCTGGAGAAGGGGTCGCTGGTGGTGCTGCCGCCGCTGGGTTTCTCCAGCACTGGTGAGGTGTTCGACCTCAACGCCTCCGACGTGGCCCAGCACGCCGCCATGGCGCTCTCGGCCGACAAGCTGATCCTGCTCGGCGAGGCCAGCGGCCTTTTCGATCCCAGCGGTCAGCTTCAGCGCCAGTTGACCCCGGCTGAAGCCGAGCCGCTGCTGAGCCAGGCCGAGGCCGGCAGTGAGCTGGCTCGACACTTGGAGGCGGCGTCCGCCGCGGCCCGCCATGGGGTCGCCCGTACCCACCTGCTCTCCTGGCACGACCACGACGCCCTGCTCGGGGAGCTGTTCACCCGCGACGGAGTGGGCACCATGATCACCCAGCACCGCTATGAGCAGTTGCGCCTGGCGGAGCTCTCCGATATCGGCGGCCTGCTTGAGCTGCTCGAGCCCTTGGAGCGCCGCGGCATGCTGGTACCCCGTTCCCGCGAGCGCCTCGAGCATGAGATCGACGATTACCTGGTCATCGAACGCGACGGCATGATCATCGGTTGCGCCGCCCTGCATGGCTTCGGGGATGCCCAAATGGGCGAGCTGGCCTGTGTGGCAGTGCATGACGACTACCGTGGCGGCAGCCGTGGCGAGTTGCTGCTGGCCGAGATCGAGCGTCACGCTCGGCGCCGGGGCCTGTCGGCACTCTTTGCCCTGACGACCCACACGACCCACTGGTTCTTCGAGCATGGCTTCCGTCTGGGGGAAATCGACTCGCTGCCACCCCTCAGGCGCGATACCTACAATCATGCCCGCAAGTCCAAGATTCTGGTCAAGTCGCTGACCTGACATCGGCCCTTGGGCCGGCCCCCTCCTGCACGTGGGCTGTCGTGTCTGTCGGCTGAAAGCGTCGATCTCCTTGACGCTGTCGCCATTTGGCAACGTTTTAGCCGACTGTTTTCCTTCGGGTTTTTATTTCACCGGGGATTGCTGTCGCTCAATGGAAACGGAAAACACCCTAGGGACGCATGACTCGCCGTCTCGATCGCCCCTGAAGGGTGGTATTTGTTTTTAATTACCTGAAATATATAGATTTATAATTTTCTGGCACGGAGCTGGCATATAGGGAGGTGAGCAACGGAAGCGGTTCATTACGGCTCGAGCCGCTTTCGATCGCCGAGGGACGTCGGGTAACCACTGCCCTGTGCGCCCGGGGCCCGAGGCGATCAGCGTCTGCTCCTAGCGATGTGTGACGTAAGGTTGCGATGAGATAGGTACCGACGATGTCAGGGACGTGTACCTTCAGGGCAAGGATGCCCGGCATGGATGCCTCTCCCCCTTACGGGGGATCGAACAGCGCAGCATCGCCTCCGATCGGGTTGGGGGTGGTGGTGCCATGATCGAAGCAGGGCGGTGGGCCACGCGATGGCGCGCCACCCTCATGTGAGGCCAGCCCCTGGTGGCAGATGGCTTCATATGGCTTCGGGGCCTCTGGCCCGTGGAAAGTCAGGCGTACGCACCGGCCAGGCGGTCGCATGGTTGGTTTTCCAGTCCCTTTAGTTCCCTGCGTATTGGGCCGGCTCTGCCGGCCCTTTTTTTCTCGGCCGAGCACAGGGTGAGCCTCTCCGCAGAGTCGGTGGGAGTGTAGGAACGCCGGTTGGCAGAACTCTGGTATCCTGAGGGGGATAAGATGGCGGTTTCTCCGGTAACCCTGCCGCGAACTCTCCTGCAAAGTACGCTGGTCATGACCACCCGTGTGTCGCGTCGCTGGCGCCCCCGCTCGTTGTTGCAGCTCGTGCTGCTCGCCTTCCTGGTGGTGATGCTCCCGCTGGGGGTGCTGATGTTCCAGGCGAGCCAGGCCCTCTCGGAGCTATCGCGACTCGCCGATGTCAGCGCCCGCCAGGCCGTGGAGGAGACTCGGCGCGCCCGCACGCTGGGGGCCCTGGCCCTGGAGATGGAGCGCAGCGCCCGCCAGTACGCCGTGGTCGAGCAGGAGAGCCTGCTCGACATCTACGCCGAGCGGCTGCGGGAGTATCGCGAGCAGCTCGCCCAGCAGCGCGAACTGCTGCCCGACGACCCCGATGTGGAGGCCCTGGAGTATCTCCTGGGTGTGCTGGAGGGGCTACCCGACCTGCCTTTGGAGACCTTTCAGCACCGGTTGGCCGTATTCCCTCTCTTCGTCGAGCGCACCGAGGCGATGCGGCGTGCCACCAACCAGCATATCGACGCCCGTATCGAGACGATTCGCGAGCGGGCCGAAGGTGTCCAGGCCCGTCTGTGGCTGCAGACCGGCGCCCTGGTCTCTGCCAGCCTGGCGTTGATGCTGCTGTTCTCATGGCTGATCATCCGCCCGGTGCGCCAACTGGAGCGACGTATCCTGGGGATCGGGAGTGGCACCAGGGGCAAGGCGGTGACGCCCGTGCAAGGACCCGCCGAGCTTGTCCAGCTTGACGATCGCCTCGATTGGCTCGCCTCTCGGCTCGACGAACTCGAGGCCGAGAAGCAGCAGTTCCTGCGCCATATGTCCCACGAGCTCAAGACCCCCCTGGCCAGCGTGCGCGAGGGCTCGGCGCTGCTTGCCGACGGCGTGGCCGGCGAGCTCACCCCGCGCCAGCTCGAGATCCTGGAGCTGATTGACGCCAGCGGCGGTGAGCTGCAGCGGCTGATCGAGCAGCTGCTCGACTATAATCTGCTGCAGCACAACCGTCAGGTCACCCCGGAGTGGCTGGACATGGCCACCGTGGTCAAGGCGGTACTGGCCAAGCACCGCCTGGCATTGACCCACAAGGGCATGCGGGTGACCTGCTTCGACGGCCCGCTGGAGTGGCAGGCCGATCGCACCGCCACCTCCCGCATCTTCGATAATCTGATTTCCAATGCCATCGCCTATGGCGCGGATGGCGGTGAACTGGAAATCCGCGCCCGCTCTCATCGGGATCGCCTGGAGATCGAGGTGGCTAATAGTGGCGAGCCCATCGCCGAGCAGGATCGCCCGCGGCTGTTCGAGGCCTTCTACCAGGGTCGGGTACGACGCAAGGGTCCCCTCAAGGGCTCTGGTATCGGCCTCTCGGTGGCCGCCGACTGCGCCAGCCTGCAGGCGGGGCAACTGGCCCTGGTCGAGGACCCGCGATTGCCCGTCTGCTTTCGCCTGACGCTCCCGCTGCGGCCACTGGATGCGGTCGCCCATGACGCCTCTTCGCTCGCCGCAGCCGCGAGCCTTAACGCAAGGAACTGACGATATGTGCCTTCGTCTCCCCTTGGCCTGCCTGGCGGTACTCTGGCTGGCCGGATGCGAACTCATCCCCGAGAGTCCCCTCGGCGACTCCCGTCCGCCGTCCACCAACGGCCCCGCCCCGGGGACCGCCGACTGCCAGGCCGAGATTCCCGACTTCGCCGACGAGGCCTGCTTGCTGCATGACTGGATGGCCTTCGGCTTGGCCTCTCAGCGCGGTGATCGCGATTGGCGTGATGGGATGCTGACTCGTCTGGCAGGCTCCGCAGCGGAGCAGCGCCTGGCCCGTGCCGTGGCACTCGCCTGGGGCAACGAGAACGAATGGCATCGCGCTTCGGAGCTCTACAAGGCCGATCTGCATGCCGCACCCGGCGAACTGCAGCCGCTGCTGCGCTATTGGCTCAACGAGTTGGAGGGTCGACGAGCCGCGGCCGGCCGGCTCGCGACCGCGCGTCGGGAGTTGGCCGAGTTGCAGGCGCAGCATGCCGGCCTGGAGGAGGAGAATGCCGCCCTTGCCGAGAAGCTCGAGGCACTCACCGCCATCGAGCAGAGCATCAACCTGCGACAGCAGACCGAATGATGGGAGACGACACGTGAAGCACCCGACCCCCCTGCAATCGCGAACCCAGGGCGCCCGGCTGCCCGGCGCGAGGGCGGCCGGCCAGCGTGCGGCCGGCCCGCATATCCTGCTGGTGGATGATGATGTGAGCCTGCTCAAGCTGTTGGGCATGCGCCTGGAGAGCCGCGGCTTTCGGGTGACCACCGCCGAGAGCGGCCGCCAGGCCCTCAAGGCACTGGAGGCCGACCGCCCGGAGCTGGTACTCACCGACCTGCGCATGGACGAGATGGACGGGCTGGCGCTGTTCCAGGAGGTGC
>CAYWBG010000022.1:0-24495 GCA_964456005.1 uncultured Halomonas sp. | reverse complement strand
GCCCTGGGCGCCGACCCCACCCAGATGAGCTGGACCGACGCCCAGCCGGCGCTGACCACCGGCGCGGTGGATGGCCAGGAGAATCCGCTGTCGGTGTTCGACGTGGCGCGCATCGACCAGGTGGGTCAGCAGTACCTGACCCTGTGGAACTACATGAATGACCCGCTGATCTTCGCCGTGAACCGCCAGGTGTGGGACTCACTGGAGGAAGCTGACCAGGAGATCCTGCGCGAGGCGGCCGTGGAGGCTGGGCAGTGGGAGATCGCCATGACCCGGGAGGAGGAGGGCGAGCGCCTGGCCGACATCCAGGCGCGTGGCGTCAACGTCACCGAGCTGACCGACGAGCAGTACCAGGCCTTCGTCGACGCCACCGCCGAGGTCCACGACAAGTGGGTGCCGCGCATCGGCGAGGCGCTGGTGGAAGCGGCCCACGAGGCCGTCGAGGCGCGCTGAGCCCCTGCCACACCCCACCCTCGTCGCCCCCGGAAACGGGGGCGACGTCATTCATGAGGTCGTTATGACACCCTCTCCCGATGCCCGTCCGGAGCGCTGGCTCGCCTCCCTGGCGCTGATCATCATCGCGCTGATCAGCCTCGGCAACGTGGTGACGCGCTATATCACCGGCGGCTCGCTCGCCTTCACCGAGGAGTTCTCGGTGTTCCTGCTGGTGGTGCTCACCTTCGCCGGGGCGGCGGTGGCCCTGCGCCGCAACGGCCATATCCGCATAGGCCTGCTGGAGCGGGCGCTCCCCGCGGCGCCGCGCCGTGCGCTGATCCTCTTCCAGTGGGGCTGCGGGGTGGTGGTGCTCGGCCTGATCACCTGGTTCGGCGCCAAGCTCGCCTGGCAGGAGTACCAGTGGGAGTCGCTCTCCCCGGGGCTGGGTCTGCCCCAGTGGTGGTACATCGTCTGGCTGCCTCTGCTCTCGGCGGCGATGCTGGTTCGCCAGACCCAGCAGACCCGGGATCGCCTGCGCGGGAGGCTCGACGATGAGCCCTGATCTGTGGATGCTGCTGGCCTTCGCGGGGCTGCTGATCGCCGGGGTGCCGGTGGCCTTCTCCCTGGGCCTGGCCGGCGCCGTGGGCATCCTGGCCGGGCTGCCGCCGGCGATGCTGGCGACGCTCGGCACCAATACCTACAACAGCATCGCCAAGTACCCGCTGATCGCCATCCCGCTGTTCATCCTCACCGGCCTGATCTTCGAGCGCTCGGGGGTGGCGCTGCGCCTGGTGCGTTTCGCCCAGGCGCTGATCGGGCCGCGCCACGGCGGTCTGGCCCTGGTGGCGGTGCTGGTGTGCATGATCATGGGCGGCATGAGCGGCTCGGGGCCGGCGGACGCCGCGGCGGTGGCCATGGTGATGCTGCCGAGCATGACCAAGGCCGGCTACCCCAAGCCCTTCTCGGCCACGTTGATCGCCGCTTCGGCTTCCACGGCGATCCTGATCCCGCCCTCGGTGGCACTGATTCTCTACTCCATCGTGGTGCCGGGGGTGGATCTGCGTGCGCTATTCGCCGCTGGGCTCTTCCCGGGGATCCTCGCGGGCCTCGCGCTGCTGGTGCCGGCGCTGCTGGTGTCACGCCGCTATGGCTGGGAGGGGGGCACGCCAGTGGAGGGCGCCGAGCGTCTGAGAGTGGGCGAGACCTTCAAGCAGGCGCTACCGGCGCTGTTCGCGCCGGTGCTGATCCTCGGCGGGCTGCGCTCGGGGCTCTTCACCCCCACCGAGGCGGCCGTTGTGGCGGTGGCCTACGGGGTGGTGATAGGGCTTTTCGTGACCCGCGAGATCGGCCTGAAGGACCTCTGGGGCCTGTTCGGCGAGGCGGCGGCGATCTCCGGCGTGGTGATGCTGATCATCGCCCTGGCCGGTATCTTCGCCTGGGCCGGTACCATGCTCGGCACCTTCCGCGATATGGCCCAGTGGATCATCGCCCTGACCGACAACGGCGTATTGCTGCTGATCCTCATCATGCTGGCGGTGCTGGTCGCCGGCATGCTGCTCGACGCCATCTCCATCTACCTGATCCTGATGCCGATCCTGATTCCGGTGATGCAGCACTTCGAGTGGAACCCGGTGTGGTTCGGCATCCTGCTGGCCATGAATATCGCCATTGGTCAGTTCACTCCGCCGGTCGCGGTGAACCTGATGGTGACCACCGAAGTGGCCAAGATCCGCCTGGAGCAGACCGTGGGCTGGGCGCTGCTTTTCGTGGCGGCCATGGCCGGCGCCCTGGCCCTCGTGGCGGTCTTCCCCGAAATCGCCCTGTGGTTGCCGCGAGTGCTGGGTTACAACGTGGGCTAGCAGGGCGCTGGCCGCGCGCTCTCTTCTGCCCTGACATCTCCCCTGTTTGCCGAAGTTGCTGGGCTACAACGCCGGATAGGGGAGTGGCCTGGCCATGGACAAGCTCTGAGTGCTGAGCAGGCCTGGCGCCGAATGGCTTATGTGCCCCTTCGCAGGGTCGCCAGGGTGCGTTCGTAAAGTTCGGCGCTGGCGTTATCGAACAGCACGAAGCGAACCCGTTCGATCTTCGGGCAATCGGACAAGGTGGCGATGACGGTACTGAGCGCCACCCGAGCCGCCTCTGCCGGCGGATAGCCGAAGGCACCAGCGGAGATCGCCGGGAAGGCGACCGAGGCAATGCCGTGCTTCTCGGCCAGCTTGAGGGCGTTGCGGTAGCAGGCGGCGAGCAGCTCATCGGCGGGTTCGTCCACCCCGTAGATCGGCCCCAGGCAGTGGATCACGTGACGATTGGGCAGGGCGAAGGCCTCGGTGATCACCGCCTCGCCAGGCCGAATGGGCGCCAGTGGTCGGCAGGCACGGTCCAGCTCGGGTCCTGCGGCGCGGTGCAGGGCCCCGGCCACGCCGCCGCCGGGGTGCAGTTCGGCGTTGGCGGCATTGACCACGGCATCGATATCGTCCTGGCGGGCGATGTCACCCTGTCGGCATTCAAGAATTGCGTCCATTATCGGGCCTCCTCGCATTCACCGTTTTCCCTTCAGTCTGGTTGCCAGAGCGGGAGCTCGGCAAGGTCCTCACGGCGGTCCTGGCCCAGGGGGAGTCGCCTGCGGGCCTCTTGCAGCGCGTCCCGCGATAGGGTCAGGCGTTGCCAGGCCTCCGCCTCGCCGAAGATCTGGGGAGGGTGCTCGTCGTCTACCAGAGGTGGGCAGAGCAGCGAGTGCCCCCAATCGGGACCGGCTCGGTTCAGGCTGAGCCAGTAAAGCTGGTTCTCCATGGCCCGGGTGGTGACGAAGGCGTGCCAAGTGGCGAAAGAGAAATCCCGGGTGAAGGCCACCGGATGGAGGATCAGTTCGACTCCCTCCCGGGCCAGACGACCGGCGAGCTCCGGAAAGCGCAGGTCGTAACAGATCATCACGCCAACCCGCCAGCCCGCGATCTCGGTAACCAATAGCCGGTCGCCGGGGGTGAACCATGGTGCTTCGGCTGAGGCACCGAACTGGGCGCAGTGGAGCTTGTCGTAGACACCCGTCAATCGCCCGTGGGGGCCGACTATCACCTGGCTGATATGGTGTCGCCCATCGGCGCAGCGGCGGGCGGTGCCATAGGCAATCGTGCTGCCGACCGACTCGGCCAGGGCGGCGAAATGGTCGAACACCGGACCCCGGAGGTCGTCGTCTAGCGTCTCTAGGCGTGAGAAGGCCGCCTCACCGTACTCCAGCGAGGAGAGTTCCGGCAGCACCACCAGGTCGGGGGGCGACTTATCGCAGGCCATTCTCAACCTTTCACCGAGACGGTGGAGCCATGCCATCTGATCGTCACGGCTACGGGTGCGGGGGATTTGGGTCTGGCAGGCGAGCAGTTGCATGGGGCCTCCAAGAAGATGCGACCAAAAGGCGCGGGGTCACAGGCGTATCTGGTGTATGATCTGCTTCTAAGCTTATGCCTGATAGGCACTTCCCATAGTAGGAAGCCATCGCTAGTCATCTCTCGGATTTAAAGGACTCAGGAGTCTGCATGATTTTTCCTCCACGCTTCGCTTCTCTGGTCTTCTCGGTTCTCATGTCGGTCTACATGGTATTCCTGATGACCTTCTTGATCACCTGGATCAATACCGGCCTCGGTGAGGGCTTTCTGGGTCGCTGGTGGCGCGCCTTCTATATTGCCTGGCCGGTGGCTTTCATGCTGATTCTGGTCGGGGCGCCGCGTCTGCAGCGGGTTGCGGCCAAGCTGGTTCGTCAGCCGACGCCCTGAGCGGCGCGAAGGTCGGCATGCGGCTCGAAAGTTTTGTTGCGAATTGGCGATATTTTCGCGACATTCGTTGCAAATGGGCGCGAAAAGTTGCAACACGCCGACCAAGTCTGTACCAATGTCGCTCCCCGAATCACCATGCGGCGGCTCCTTGCTCTGGCAACGGAGCCCCGCGAGTCGGTCAGGCCTTCCGGGAGAATGCCGGACCAGACCATAGGAGGCGATATGAATCAGCGTGTGAGCATAGCGCTCGGCAGCACCACCGCCGAGGCCTTCGAGGCCCGGCAGTTCAAGGTTTACACTCATCGTCAGCTCGACAAGATCGAGGCGATTCAGACTCTGCCTGACGACCTGCGCTTCGATATGCGGGTCGTCAGCCAGGTGCTGCCGTTCCGGGTCAACGAATACGTCATTGACGAACTGATCGATTGGACCAACATCCCCGAAGATCCGGTCTTCCAGCTCACCTTCCCCCAGCGCGGCATGCTCCTCCCCGAGCATTACGACGAGGTGGCAGAACTGGTGCGCCGCGGTGCTTCCGCCGCCGAGATGAAGCCGGTGGTCGAGCGGGTGCGAGCCGAGCTCAACCCCCACCCGGCGGGGCAGATGGACCTCAACCTGCCGCTGCTCGATGGCGAGCCGCTGCCCGGCATGCAGCACAAGTACCGCGAGACGGTGCTGTTCTTCCCCAGCCAGGGCCAGGTGTGCCACAGCTACTGCACCTTCTGCTTCCGCTGGGCGCAGTTCGTCGGCGACAAGGACCTGAAGTTCGCCTCCAGCGAAGCGACGTCGCTGCATCGCTACCTCGCCGAGCACACCGAGGTCACTGACCTGCTGATGACCGGCGGCGACCCCATGGTGATGAAGGCCAAGCACCTGCGCCTGTACCTGGAGGGGCTGATGGCCCCGGAGCTGGATCACGTCCAGGACATCCGCATCGGCTCCAAGAGCCTGACCTTCTGGCCCTACCGCTTCGTCACCGACCCGGACGCCGAGGATATCCTCGAGCTCTTCCGCGAGCTGACCGCCGCCGGCAAGCACGTGGCCTTCATGGCGCACTTCAACCACTGGAAGGAGATGGACACCCCCATCTGCCGCGAGGCGATCCGTCGCATCCGTGCCACCGGCGCCGAGATCCGCACCCAGGCGCCGCTGCTCAAACACATCAATGACGACGCCGACCAGTGGGCGAAGATGTGGACCACCCAGGTGCGCCTGGGGATGATCCCCTACTACATGTTCGTGGAACGCGATACCGGCGCCCGCCACTACTTCGAGGTGCCGCTGGTGCGTGCCTGGGAGATCTACCGCGAGGCGATGAAACAGGTGCCAGGGCTGGCGCGCACCGCCCGAGGGCCGTCGATGTCCGCCGACCCGGGCAAGGTGGAGATCCAAGGGGTGACGGAAATCAACGGTGAGCGTGTGTTCGTATTGCGCTTTATCCAGGGCCGCGACAGCGACTGGGTGCAGCGGCCGTTCTTTGCCAAATACGACGAGGAGGCGACCTGGCTCAACCACCTGGAACCGGCGCTGGGCGAGCGCGAGTTCTTCTATGAGGCCGATTTCGCCGCCATGAAGGACGAGAAGCAGGCGCTGATCATGAAGGCCTCCTGACGGCGGCGGGAGTCAGTGTCCGATAATGAGAAAACCGCGCTTCGGCGCGGTTTTCTCATTATGTCGTCATCAGTAACCAACGGGACGTAAACGCTCTTTGCGGCTAAGCTTGAATGAAGAAAATGATGGGTTCCGTTGAGGGGGAAGTGGTTACCCGAAAGTGGCTTTATCCGCTAAAGTAGTAAGGATCGGTAGACTGAATGTGAGGGTCTCCGACATCGAGCGTTCGGGTCTGCCAGTTACGAACGACAACAACGTAAAGAGGTGTGTTCATGAAACGCCATGCTTTCTCGGCTGCTGCCTTCTCCGGTGCCCTGTTGGGCGCCGCGATGGTCTCAGCTCCCGCTGTAGCGGACAGCCGCTACATCACAATCGGTACCGGTGGTCAGACCGGCGTCTACTATGTGGTCGGCCAGTCGGTGTGCCGGATGGTCAATCGCGGCAGCGACGAGCACAACATTCGCTGTAATGCGCCATCCACCGGCGGCTCCGTGGCTAACGTCAACGGCATGAAGTCCGGGGACCTGGACATGGGCGTGGTTCAGTCCGATGTGCAGTATCGCGCCTACCATGGCGAGGACAACTTCGCCGACGGCGGTCCCTGGGAGGAGATGCGGTCTGTCTTCACCATGCACGGTGAACCCCTGACCGTGGTAGCTCGCGCCGACTCCGGCATCGAGCACTTTTCCGACTTCCCCGGCAAGCGCGTCAACATCGGCAACCCCGGCTCCGGCCAGCGCAACACCATGAACGTGGTAATGGACGCCATGGGTTGGGATACCGATACCTTCTCGCTGGCCTCACAGCTGGATGCCGCCGAGCAGGCCGCGGCCCTGTCGGACAACAACATCGACGCCATGGTCTACGTGGTCGGCCATCCCAATGGTTCCATTCAGGAGGCTACTACCACCATCGATGCGCGGCTGATTCCGGTGACTGGTCCCGAGATCGACGAGATCATCGAGGCCAATCCCTTCTACACCCGCTCGGTGATCCCTGGTGGCGTCTATCGCGGCAATGACGAGGACGTCGAGACCTTCGGCGTGGCAGCGACCTTCGTCTCGTCTACCGCGGTGGATGAGGACGTGATCTACGAGACCGTCAAATCGGTGTTCGAAAACTTCGACCGCTTCACGCGCCTGCACCCGGCCTTCGAGAACCTCAATGAAGAGGACATGATCTCCGACGGTCTGACGGCTCCGTTGCATGACGGTGCGGCACGCTATTACCGGGAGCGTGGTTGGATCGAGTGATCCCGACCGTCTCGGCTAGTAGCCACCCGTGGTGATCGATGCGCGGACCCCCCCGGGGCGTCCGCGCATCTCGTTTAGAATCGGCTTCCTGCCGTCGCCGCGGGAAGGGTTTGGACCATAACAATGACTGTGGGCAGGGCCAGCATATGACCGATGAGAAGACAAAACCCCGCGCACCGGACGTCGACCTGGAGGATATGGTCGCCTCCAGCGACTCGGGGGCACGGAAACCGGCGGGGGCGCCGGGCAAGCTACTGGTCAGCATTGCAGCGGCCTGGTCTCTCTTCCAGCTATGGATAGCCTCACCGCTCCCCTACATGGTTGGCTTCGGTGTCTTCAATGCCACCGAATCTCGCTCCATTCATCTGGCGTTCGCGCTCTTTCTGGCCTTCATGGCCTACCCAGCGCTGAAGCGCTCACCCCGCGATCGCATCCCGATTCAGGACTGGCTGCTGGCGGGCGTTGCTGCCTTCTGCGGCGCCTACATATTTCTCTTCTACGACCAGCTCGCGACTCGGCCGGGGGCACCGATCACCCAGGACGTGATCATCGGCGTCGTCGGCATCGTGTTGCTGTTGGAAGCGACCCGGCGTGCCCTGGGGCCACCGCTGATGATCGTAGCCTCGGTGTTTATCCTCTATTCACTGTTCGGTCCTCATATGCCGGGCCTCCTGGCCCACCGCGGCGTTACCTTCCAGAGCCTGGTCAACCACCAGTGGCTGTCCACCCAGGGGGTGTTCGGCATCGCGCTGGGGGTCTCGACAAGCTTCGTTTTCCTGTTTGTGCTGTTCGGTGCGCTGCTCGACAAGGCCGGCGCCGGCAACTATTTCATCAAGGTGGCCTTCTCGCTGCTCGGCCACTACAAGGGGGGGCCGGCCAAGGCGGCGGTAGTAGCGTCGGGCATGACCGGGCTGATCTCCGGCTCCTCGATTGCCAATGTGGTGACGACCGGGACCTTCACCATTCCCATGATGAAACGGGTCGGCTTCTCGTCCGAGAAGGCCGGTGCCGTGGAAGTATCGTCCTCGGTCAACGGCCAGATCATGCCGCCGGTAATGGGGGCGGCCGCCTTCCTGATGGTTGAGTATGTCGGCATCTCCTATGTGGAGGTCATCAAGCACGCCTTCCTGCCGGCGCTGATCTCCTATATCGCACTGATCTACATCGTCCACCTGGAGGCGCTGAAGGCCAACATGAAGGGGCTGCCCACCAGCAACCCGGCGCGCCCCCTTCTGAACAAGCTGATCGGCTTCTTGACCGGCCTACTGCTGCTGATGGCGCTGTCGTTCGCGGTCTACTACGGCCTCGGCTGGCTCAAGCCGGTGCTGGGTGATGCCACTCCCTGGGTGGTCGCCGTGGCGCTGACGGTGGTCTATGTGGGGCTGCTCAAGGTGGGGGCCAAGTACCCGGAGCTGGAGCTCGACGACCCCAACTCCGAGGTGGTCACGCTGCCCGAAACCCGCCCCACCGTGATGGTCGGCCTGCACTACATCCTGCCGGTCATCGTGCTGGTGTGGTGCCTGATGGTCGAGCGCCTGTCGCCGGGGCTATCGGCCTTCTGGGCGACGATGTTCATGATCTTCATCATCGTCACCCAGCGTCCTATCATCGCTGCCTTTCGCCACCGCGGGAAACTCGCCGAGGATATCAAGGAAGGCTTCATGGACTTGTGGGACGGCCTGGTGACCGGTGCCCGCAACATGATCGGGATCGGTATCGCCACTGCCGCGGCGGGCATCATCGTGGGGGCGGTCTCCCAGACCGGCGTGGGCCTGGTGCTGGCCGATGTGGTCGAGATACTCTCCATGGGCAACCTGATGCTGATCCTGTTGCTCACCGCGGTGCTCAGCCTGATCCTTGGCATGGGCCTGCCCACCACCGCCAACTACATCGTGGTATCGGCGCTACTGGCGCCGGTGATCGTGACGCTGGGGCAACAGAGCGGCCTGATCGTACCGCTGATCGCGGTCCATCTGTTCGTGTTCTACTTCGGCATCATGGCCGATGTGACCCCGCCGGTGGGCCTGGCATCGTTTGCCGCGGCGGCGGTGTCCGGTGGCGATCCGATCCGTACCGGCTTCCAGGCCTTCTACTACAGCCTGCGCACCGCGGCGCTGCCCTTCCTGTTCATCTTCAACACCGACCTGTTGCTGATCGACGTGACCTTCCTGCAGGGCATCGTGATATTCATTATCTCGACGATCGCCATGCTGATTTTCGCGGCGGGCACCCAGGGGTTCATGATCGCCCGCAACCGCTGGTACGAATCAATCCTGCTGTTGCTGGTGGCCTTCACCCTGTTCCGCCCCGGGTTCTGGATGGACCAGATTCATGACCCCTACCAGCAGGTGCCGCCCAGCGAGTTCGCACAGGCACTTGGCGATGTTGACGAAGGCAGCAACCTGCGGGTTCAGATCGCCGGTGAAGACGCCTTCGGCGATCCTCTCACCACCTATTTGCTGGTGCCGGTGCCGCGGGGCGATACCCCCGAAGAGCGCATGCAGAACCTGGGGATAGAGCTCTATGTCGATGGCGATCAGGCCATGGTGGATTTCGTCGAGTTCGGCAGCCTGGCCGCGGATCTCGGCTTCGATTTCGATCAGGAACTCATTGAGGTAGCGGCCCCGGTGGATCGCTGGGCCAAGGAGTGGATATGGATTCCGGGCTTCCTGGTGTTCGGCCTGGTGGTGATGCTGCAGCGTCGCCGTCGTGAACCCGGTGCCGGCGAGGCCGCCACCGCCTGAAGGAGACGAAGACATGTACAGCAAGATCATGCTTCCGGTGGACCTCAACGAGGAAAGCTCCTGGAAGAAGGCGCTGCCTACGGCCATCACCCTGTGCCGGACCTTCGGGGCTTCGCTTCATGTGGTGACGGTGCTGCCGGACTACCGCATGCCGCTGGTGGGGTCCTACTTCCCCAAGGACTTCGCCAAGAAGGCCCACGACGCGATCACCCAGGCGCAGCACGAGTTCATCCAGGAGCACGTGCCCGAAGATATCCAGACCCAGACCGTGATCGTCGACGGCTCCCCCTGGGAGGCGATTATTAAGGCGGGCAAGAAGCTTGAGGTCGACCTGATCATCATGGCGTCCCACAACAAGCGTAAGTTCGCCGACTACGTGCTTGGCCCCAATGCCGAGCACGTGGTGCACCACTCCAAGGTGTCGGTGATGATCGTGCGCTGAGCCCCTGGCGCCGTTCCAGGTCGTAAACCCAGAAAACGCGAACCCCGGCCAGGCGGCCGGGGTGCCTGTGTCAGGACGGCAAGCGCCGGGCAAGCAGTTCGGCGACCAAAGATCGTTTCGTCATTAGCTTATTGGCATGTGGCCAGTAGCGTGGAAATCCCTGCTGACAAGGGGACTGCAGTGTTGCGGCCGCTCAGCTATATTAATACCGTATCAAGGAAGAAGGCGGTGCAGGCATCAGCAGGTGCCGCCAATGGAGGGCTCGCCGGGTGTGAATTGCATTGGGTGCGAGTTATTTTGTCAGAACTAGGGGTGAGACGATGAATGCGGCAACCACAAGAGCGCACAACAATGCTGCGGGGCCCACTGTAAAGATCAAGATCAACCCCGTGGGTATGGACAGGCCCAGGGCTTGGTTAGCGGCGGGGTTCGAGGACTTCCGCCAGGCCACGGCGGTGAGCCTGGCCTACGGGATGTTCTGGGTGGGCCTGAGCATCGCCATCACCGCCGGCGCCATCACCCTGGGGCTCTGGCACTGGCTGCTGCCCATGGTGGCCGGCTTCATGTTTGTCGGACCGCTGGTTGCGGTGGGCTCCTATGGTGTGAGTCAGGCACTCGAGGCTAATCGCGCCCCCCACCTGGGAGACGCTTTCGGTGCCTGGCGCCCCCACGCCGGCCAGCTGGCGATGATGGGCGTGATGATGATGATCTTCTTCCTCGCCTGGATCCGTTTGGCCACCCTGCTGTTCGCCCTGTTCTTCGGCTTCGAGGTGCCCAGCCCTGCGGCGCTCTACTCGGCCCTGCTGACCACGCCACAGGGCCTCGGGATGATTCTGGTGGGGTCCGTTGCCGGCGGCATCCTCGCCTTCGGCGCCTTCACCATCAGCGTGGTGGCAATTCCCACCCTGATGCACCATGACCTGACCTTCATGGAGGGGATCGAGGCCAGCGTGCGCTCCGTGGCCCGTAACTTCCGCCCCATGCTGCTGTGGGCAGCGATTCTCACCGGCTGCGTCCTGATTGGCATGCTCACCTTCTACATCGGCTTGGCGCTGGTCCTGCCCGTGCTGGGGCACGCCAGCTGGCACGCCTATGAGGATCTGGTGCGTGTCGAGCCGACCGTGCCTGACGACACCGACGCAGTATCAAGTTAAGGTAAAGATGGGGGGCGTCTAGCGCCCCCCTTCGTGTTGGCGACCTCCGCCAGCCGTGCACCGATCCCTCGGGGCCGCCATGTTTAGACTGCGCTACCTTATTTCTCTGCTGCTTTTCGCCGCCCTGGTTCCGGGGCATCTGCTTGCCAAACCTTTGTCACCTGGGGGGGGGCATCCCATTGCCTATGAGCGGGATGCCTGCATGGAGGAGGGGGATTGGCAGCCTGTGGCGATGCTGGCCTGTGCCCGCGCCGCCGAGGCTAACTGGCGTGACGAGGTCGAGCGTCTCACCGAGCGACTCGCCAAGGTGCTGGGCCGCGAGGCGCGGGAGGCCCTGGAGGTATCCGACCGTGAGTGGCGGCGCAGTTTCGACGCGGACCTGGCGCTGATTGACGCCTATCATGCCCAACTGACCGAGGCCGACCTGGGTGAGCCGGAAGTTCAGCGCCTCACCCGGCAGTTTCTACGCAATGCCCTCCTGGAAGAGCGCGCCATGAGCCTGCAACGCCTGCTGGACGGGCTGGAAGTGGTCGAGCCCTCTTTCGACGCGCCATCGAGTCCCTGACCCCTTGGTCGCACTGACCCGTGTCGGTGAAACCTGTACCCTTGGCGTTCTCAGCGATTGACCTACAGGATTGCTCCATGCGCCAGCGTGCCGTGCGCCTTCTCCCAGCCCTTGCCCTTGTCGCCTGGGCCTCGGTGGCCATGGCCGAGGATTCCCGGCTGCCTGCTCCCACCGGCGAGGTATTGTTGACCATTGCCGGCGATATTGGGAATCCCAATGTCGGCGATCAGGCGAAATTTGATCGGCAGATGTTGATGGATATCGCGCCCACGGTGATCGAGACCCGCACCCCCTGGCACAGCGATCGGGGTCGCTATGAGGGCCCGTTGTTCCGCGAGGTGCTTGCCGCCGCCGGTGTGCAGAGTGACCGGGTAGTGGTTCGGGCGCTCAATGATTTCGAGGCCGAGATTCCTCTCTCCGATCTGACCGACTATGACGTCATCCTGGCGATGAGCCGCAACGGCTCACCGATGCAGATCCGTGAATTCGGGCCGCTTTTCGTTCTCTACCCTTTCGACGATCACCCGGAACTGCTCAACGAGGCAGTACGCTTTCGCTCGGTGTGGCAGGTCGTGCATATTCACGTGCCCTGACGGGCGGGATTCCGAGGCCCCTCCATGCTGCGCCTTCCCCTGCGTGTCAAGCTTGGTGCCACCGGCGCGCTGCTGCTGCTGGCGGCGGCTCTGGTCGTGGTAGGGCTGGTTTCCTGGCGACAGGATAGCCTGGCCCAGAGCGCCGGGGGAGATGCTACCTGGCACGCCTACAAGCTCGACCGCGACAACGTCCAGCTGCGCAACTACCTAGGCCAACCGGATGCCGACCGCGAAGGTCTCTCGCTGCGCTTCGAGCTCTTCTATAGTCGGCTGAACCTGCTGCGCGGTGGCGGTGATATCACTGAGCTGCTGGAGTCGATCCCCGCCGCCGGTACGTTACTCGACGAGATCGAACAGCGGATCGAGGTCCTCGATCAGGAGATAAGCGACCTAGGTGCTCTCGACGAGAGTCGTCTGCTCGACCTGGATCGCCAGCTCGAGACCCTGGGCAACCGAACCGAACGACTGGTCATCGCCATCAATGGCCATCTGGCCGAAACGGCGACCCGAGAACGCGAACGCCTGCAGTGGCTCTACGCCTTGCTGCTGGTGCTGATCCTGGCCATGAGCCTGGCAGCCACGATGGTGGCCGTCATGCTGTTCCGAGAGGCCCGGGACAACGCTGCGGCTCGGCGGAAGTTGGAGGCACTCAGTCAGGAGCTGGAGGTGACCGCCCGGCATGCCCAGTCTGCCAGCCAGGCCAAGTCGGAGTTCCTGGCCACGGTCAGCCATGAGATTCGTACTCCGCTTAACGGTGTGATCGGCATGAGTGATCTCCTGCTCGAGTATCGTCTCCCGGGGCAGGCTCAGCAGTATGCCACCACCATTCATGATAGTGCCGGCCTGCTGTTGGAGCTGATCAACGACCTGCTTGACTTCTCCAAGATCGAGGCCGGACGGCTGGAGCTCGAGAGCCGCCCCTTGGCCCTGGCAGACGTGATGAAGGCCACGGTGGCCATGTTCGCCCCGCGGGCCAAGGCGCGTCGGGTGCACCTGGTGAGTCGAGTGGATCCGGCCCTGCCGGCTCGGGTGGTCACCGATCCCGGACGGCTGCGGCAGGTGCTGCTCAATCTGGTGTCCAACGCCGTAAAGTTCACCGACCGCGGTGAAGTGCGCATCGAGGCGCAGGCCCAGGGCGGCGATACCCTGCGTATTGAAGTGGCCGATACCGGCTGCGGGATTCCTCCGGAGAAGCTGTCCCGGGTGTTCGAGCCTTTCCGCCAGGGAGATGCCTCCACGGCGCGCCGCTTCGGCGGCACCGGGCTCGGTCTGGCGATCTGTCGGCGCCTGGTGGAGGCCCTGGGAGGAGAGATCCATGTGTCCAGCGAGCCCGGGGTGGGCAGCCGCTTCTGGTTCACCCTGCCACTGGTGCCGGCATCGGAAACGACTCTGCCCCTTGCACGGGGCAGCCTGTCTTCGCGGCAGGTGAGTCTTGACGAGGCCGACCTGCTGGTGGTGGAGGACAATCCGGTCAACCAGCAGGTGGCCAGGGCGATGCTAGAGAGACTCGGCTGCCGGGTGAGCATCGCCGGTTCCGGAAGCGAGGGGTTGAGGTTGGCCGCAGAGAAGTGCTTCGACTTGATCTTCATGGACGTGCAGATGCCCGACCTGGATGGTCTGGAGGTAACCCGTCGGCTGCGGGCGCGTGGCGGCTGGCAGGCCGAGGTGCCGGTGGTCGCCATGACGGCGGGGGGTCCAGGGGGCGAGCAGGCGCGCTGCCTGGCAGCGGGGATGAACGGCTACCTGACCAAACCGCTGCGTCAGGAGACCCTGATGGAAGTCCTGCGTCGCCATCTGCCCGTCGGTGGAGGCAGGCTTCCGGCTGGGTTGTCGAGTGGCGTGACCGCCGAGGCGCTGATCGACCCCGGCACCCTGACGGCCCTGCGCGAGACCCTCGGCGACCCTGGCCTGGAGGCGCTGCTGAACCTCTACCGCGAGCAGGTGGAAGAGCGGATGGCACAGCTGGAGGCGGCGCAAGCCCCGGGCCGTGTCGCCCATCTGGCCCACCAGCTCAAGGGCGAATCCTCTAGCCTGGGGGCGGTAAAGGTGGCCGGTCTGGCTTCGCGGTTGGAGCGCCTGGGCCGCGAGCAGCGCCTCGCTGAGGCACCGGCGGTGATCGGCGAGCTGCGCGCCTGCCTGGCGGTCACCCTGCCGGCCCTGGAGGCCTGGATGGCCGCGCCGGCGCCGCGCTGACGCGCGCCAATGGACCTCTTTAACGCAGCATTGTCAGCGTTAAGTCTGGCAGTCTCCTAGACTGCCAGTAGCTTCCTTCCCTTCCCATTCGGAGTCCGCCGTGGTTGACGTTCCACTCCTCGACGCTCCAGTCGTGCCGCCTTCCGGCTCGGCCACGCCACTGCGCACGGCCGTGAGCCGCCAGGGATGTCCTCGCCTGGCCGCCGCCGAGCTGGCCGCCTCCCTTCGCCACGAGGCCCTTGGCTTCGTGCTGTTCTTCTGTAGTGCCGAGTACCCCCTCTCGGCCCTCTCATCGGCACTGGATGACGCCTTCACGGGGGTGCCGGTGGCTGGCTGTACCACCGCCGGGGAGATCTCTCCGGAAGGGTATGAGCGGGGCTGCATCGTGGCCATCGGCCTCGATCGCCGCGACTTTGCGGTGTCCTGTGCGCTGATAGAGGATCTGGAGGGGTTTGACCTGCTGCGTGCTCAAGGGCTGGTCGAGGGCTTGCTTGACGAATGCCGCCGCCGGGCGGTGGCGCCGCTCGGGGAGCACAGTTTCGCCTTGACCCTGCTCGACGGTCTCTCGAGCTGCGAGGAGCAGGTCCTGGCCACCCTGGATGCGGCTTTGGGGAGGATCCCCAGTTTTGGCGGATCCGCCGGTGACGACAACCGCCTGGCCCACACCCATGTGCACGCCGGCAGCCGTTTCCACGATCAGTCGGCCGTGGTCATCATGATCAATACTCGCCTGCCCTTCGAGGTATTCACCACCCATCACCTGCGCCCACGGGCTGAAAAGCTGGTGGTCACCCGCGCCGACCGCGAGCGGCGCCGGGTGCTGGAGCTCAATGCTGTGCCCGCCGCGGAGGAGTACGCTCGGCTGGTGGGGCTGCCGGTCGCGGCCCTGGACGCGGCCATCTTCGCCCGCCACCCTCTGGCCGTGCGCATCGGCGAGCAGCACTTCGTGCGCTCCATCCAGCGGGTCAATGATGACGGCAGCCTCGACTTCTACTGTGCGGTGGAGAACGGCATCGTGCTGACTGCCATGCAGCCGGCGCCGCTGCTCGATGATCTGGCGGCGATGCTCGACGACCTGTCGGGGCGCCTCGGCGAGCCGGCGCTGATCATCGGCTGTGACTGCTTCCTGCGCCGCCTGGAACTGGAGACCCTGGCCCAGGTCAAGGAGGCCTCGCGGCTGCTCTCCCGTGCCCGGGTCGTCGGCTTCAATACCTACGGGGAACAGCATCATGGGATGCACATCAACCAGACCTTCACCGGCGTCGCCATTGGATCTCATCCAGCAGCCTGACCTCCCCGCGGGCGCCAGCGAGCCAGAGCGAGCCCTGGCCGAGGAGAATGCGCGGCTGAGACGCATCTGTGCGGCGCTGATGGAGCGGGTTGAGTCGGGCGGTATGGCCGAGGGCGCCCCCTACGGGGCCTTCGAGCACTCCGTGCTGCTCGCCGAACAGGTCCGCGAGCGTACCGAGACCCTGCAGCACACCCTCGAGGCGCTACGTCGTGCCAAGGCAGAGGCGGACGCCGCCAACCACTCCAAGACCCGCTTCCTGGCCGCGGTGAGCCATGACCTCTTGCAGCCGCTGAATGCCGCCCGTCTCTTCACCAGCGCCTTGGATGAGCACACCCTGCCCGAGGCGTCACGGCGGCTGGTGGGCAATATCGGTCGCTCGCTAAAGGACGTGGAGAGTCTGCTCGGCACCCTGGTGGATATTTCGCGGCTGGATGCCGGGGTGCTCGAGCCCGATATCGCGCCCTTCCCGGTGGCCACCCTGCTCGACACCCTGGCGGAAGAGTACCGTCAGATGGCCACGGGCCGGGGGCTAATGCTGCGCTACGTGCCTTGCGGAGTCGTGGTCGAATCGGACCTGTCGCTGCTGGCCCGGGTGGTGCGCAACTTCCTGACCAATGCCATCCGCTATACCGAGTCGGGGCGGATTCTGCTGGGCTGCCGCCGTCGCCCCGAGGGCCTGGAGATTCTGGTGGGTGATACCGGGCCGGGCATTCCCGAGGCCCAGCGCGAAGAGATCTTTCTCGAGTTCCGCCGTGCTGGGTCCCGGCGCGAACAGCCGGACCGGGGTCTGGGCCTGGGGCTCGCCATCGTGGATCGCATCGCCGGTATGCTCGGCCACCCGTTGCGTTTGGCGTCGCGTCCGGGGAAGGGGGCACTGTTCTCGCTGATCGTGCCCTATGGTCGGCTGGCCTCATCCCCTCAGACCGCCGCGGTGTCCCGGTCCGGGTCGGATCGCGTGCTGGCAGGAAAGCGGGCCTGGGTGATCGACGACGATCCGGGGATCTGCGAGGGAATGGTGGCGCTGCTGGAAAGCTGGGGTTGCCGTGTGGATGCGGCGGCGACGCCGACGCGCTTGGCGGCAGAGGCGCCCCCCGACGTCCTGCTGGTGGATTACCACCTGGCTGAGGACGACACCGACGGCCTCGAGGTAGCGGCCCGTCTGCGCCGACGGTGGCCGGACCTGCCGGTGGTGGTGATCACCGCCAACCATGACGCTGCCCTGAGCAGCCGTGCCCGAGCGCTCGGCTATGGTTGCCTGCTCAAGCCTCTCAAGCCGCTGAGACTGCGCATGGTGCTGAACGCCCTGCTGGATCCGCCGTCGCCGTCCGCCTTGTCGCCGCCCCCGGGCGGGGTCAACGCTGATGGCGGCTGATGCTGAGCTCCCTCAGGTCCAGTTCGCCGGCGGCGAGGATCGCCTGTACCCGGCTGCCGACGCCCAGCCGGCGCAGGATCGCCGAAACATGGGTCTTCACCGTAGTCTCGGCGATACCCAGCTCCCTGGCGATGGCCTTGTTAGAGTCTCCGCGGGCCAGGCGGGCCAGGACCTCGAGCTGCTTGTCGGTGAGGTTGGCCAGCCCGGGCGGCGGCGGTGAGGCGGGTGCCAAAGGAGTGGCCGGCGGCCGGCGCATGATGTCGGACGGCAGGTAGACCTGCCCCGACAGGATGTGGTGAAGGGCCGAGATCAGCGCTTTCCGCGGTGTCGACTTGGGAATATAGCCGACGGCACCGAGGTCGAGGGCATCCAGGACGGTGCGTCGCTCCTGGTTGGCGGAGACGATGGCCACCGGCAGCTCGGGGAGCGCCTCTCGCAGGGTTCGCAGCCCCGAGAGCCCTTCGGCGTCTGGCAAGTTGAGGTCCAGCAGCAGAAGGTCGAGCGCGGCGAGCTCCCTAGCCTGGCGCAGGGCGTTCGCCAGGCTCTCTGCCTCCAGCAGACGGCTGCCGGGCAGGCCGGCCTCGATCACCGACGCGATGGCATCGCGGAAGAGGGGATGGTCGTCGGCGACCATCAGGGTATGCATGGGCGTTTCCTCGGTGTCGTCTTCCCCTCCTACCGATGAAGGAGGGGGCCTCCTGCCTCCGGAGTATGTCGTAGAAGCGCGGAGTGACCAAGACTGTGGACTGACCCGACATAACCACAACACTCTGGAGTCACGCCATGATCTATGCCAACCCCGGTCAGTCCGGTTCCGTTATCTCCTTCGATGCGCGCTACGGCAACTACATTGGCGGCGAATTTGTGCCGCCGGTGAAGGGTGAGTACTTCGACAACGTCACGCCGGTCAACGGCGAAGTGTTCTGCCAGATCCCGCGCTCCACTGCCGAGGACATCGACAAGGCGTTGGACGCCGCCCACCAGGCAGCACCGGCCTGGGGCAGGACCTCGACCACCGAGCGCTCCAACATCCTGCTCAAGATCGCCGATCGCATCGAGCAGAACATCGAGAGGCTCGCCGTGGCCGAGACTTGGGACAACGGCAAGGCGGTGCGCGAGACGATCAATGCCGACCTGCCGCTGGCCGTTGACCATTTTCGCTACTTCGCCGGCTGTATCCGTGCCCAGGAGGATACCTCCAGCGCTATCGACAACAACACCGTGGCTTACCACTTCCACGAGCCGCTGGGCGTGGTCGGCCAGATCATTCCCTGGAACTTCCCGATCCTGATGGCGGTGTGGAAGTTAGCCCCGGCACTGGCCGCCGGCAACTGCGTGGTCCTCAAGCCCGCCGAGCAGACCCCGGCCTCGATTCTGGAGCTCATGAAGCTGATCGGCGACCTTCTGCCGCCGGGCGTGGTCAATATCGTCAACGGCTACGGTGCCGAGGCGGGACAGGCCCTGGCGACAAGCCAGCGCATCGCCAAGATCGCCTTTACCGGCTCCACGCCGGTAGGCGGGCATGTGCTCAAGTGCGCGGCCGAGAATATCATCCCCTCCACCGTGGAGTTGGGCGGCAAGTCGCCGAACATCTACTTCGCCGACATCATGAACGCCGAGCCGGAGTTTATCGACAAGGCAGCGGAAGGGCTGGTGCTGGCCTTCTTCAATCAGGGCGAAGTTTGTACCTGCCCGTCCCGGGCGCTGATTCAGGAGAGCATGTATGACGCCTTCATGGCCAAGGTCATGGAGCGCACCCTGACGATCAAGCGCGGTAATCCGCTGGATACCGATGTGCAGGTTGGCGCCCAGGCCTCCGAGGAGCAGTTCGACAAGATCATGTCCTACATGAAGATTGCCCGCGAGGAGGGCGCCGAGTTCCTGACCGGTGGTGACAAGGAGACCATGGACGACTCGCTGAACCGTGGCTTCTATATCCAGCCGACGCTGCTCAAGGGCCACAACAAGATGCGGGTCTTTCAGGAGGAGATCTTCGGCCCGGTGGTGGCGGTGACCACCTTCAAGGATCAGGAAGAGGCGCTGGCCATCGCCAACGACACCGAGTTCGGCCTCGGCGCTGGCCTGTGGACCCGCGATATCAATGTCGCCTTCCGCATGGGCCGTGGCATCCAGGCCGGGCGCGTCTGGACCAACTGCTATCACCACTATCCGGCCCATGCCGCCTTTGGTGGCTACAAGAAGTCCGGCATCGGCCGAGAAAACCACAAGATGGCGCTTGAGCACTACCAGCAGACCAAGAACCTGCTGGTGAGCTACGACACCAACCCGATGGGCTTCTTCTGATCTGCGACCTGGAAACGCACAGGCAGCAGAGAGAGTAAGGAAACGGGCGCGACGCGAGTCGCGCCTTTATTTTTTCTGCATTGCTACACGTCCCGGCCGCTTTGCGTCATCATCTTTTGCCCGGTGCACATGGAGACAGCATGCAGATGATCGACCTCGAAGCCCCGGACCTCCACCAGGAACGACTCCAGCGCGTGGTGTCGCTGGTCAGGGCCAGTGGTTCACGGCGGGTGCTCGATCTGGGATGCGGTTCCGGTGGGCTGTTGCAGTACCTACTCCGCGATTCTCAGTTCGAGCGAGTGGTGGGCCTGGAACTCTCGGGTGAACTGTTGGCCCAGGCCAAGATGCGCCTGGCGGATCTGCCGTCTGTGCGTGCGGGGCGACTGGAGCTGGTGTGCGGCTCCTATGCCGATGTCCATCCGGGGCTGACCGGCTTCGATGCGGCGGCCATGGTGGAGACGATCGAGCATGTTCCTCCCGAGGCGCTCTCGCGGGTCGAGCGTGCGGTCTTCGCCGAGTTGCGGCCCAGACTGCTGGTGATGACCACGCCCAATCACGAATACAACCCGCTCTACGACATGCCACCGGGCGAGTTTCGCGACCCCGACCACAAGTTCGAGTGGGATCGGGCCCGCTTCCGTGGCTGGGCCCAAGGGGTGGCGCGCCGCAATGGCTATCGAGTGCGCCTCTCGGGTGTCGGCGAAATGCATGCCCATCTTGGCCAGCCGACACAGGTGGCCCGCTTTACGCTCAGCCCTGCTAATGCCTGACGCCGTCACGGTTATCTCGCCTGCGCCTTGGAGGCGGTCCCGTCTAACCCCAGCACCCGGGCTTCCCGGTGCCGTCGTCGACGCAGGTCCCAGGCGATCGCACCGGCCAGCAACAGGAACCCGCCCAGTTCTACCAGGGCGCGGTAGTCGACGAAGAGTGCGTAGAGCACCAGCCCGCCCCCTGCAACACCCAATAGCGTGGGCCAGTAGTCGCCATGGCGTGGGATACCGGTGGCCAGGGTGGCCAGGCTGAGCAGCACGAACAGCGCGATGGTGCCGGCCCAGAGGCCCTCATCCAGGGCCAGGCCGAGCCCCAGCAGCGGCAGTAGGGCCATCAGGGCCAGGGTGCCGTAGCAGCTCAGCAGCGCCAGGGTGAGGGCGGCGATGCCCAGCAGTCCACGACGGTGTAAGCGTCGCCAACAGGTGCGGGGGTCGAGCCGGTGGCGCCAGCGTTGTCGTAGTGTCGGCGGTTCGGCGCCACGGCGCATGCGCACCTCGATGGCGTGGGCGCCGAAGCCGGCGGCCACCTCCCGAGTCTGGTCACTGGGGCTCAGGGCGAAGTAGTCGTGCTCGCCCACTACCGTAACCTCCTCGAAGCCGGCCTCCTCGAAGAGGGCCAGCAGGTCCTCCTTCACCGTGGCGCCCACCACGCACTCCACCCACAGCCGTGGATCATCGGAGCAGTCCACCGACACCGGCCGATGGATCACCACGTCGGCGAGCTGCAGGCGGCCCCCAGGCTTGAGCACCCGGAACATCTCGGCCACAGCCTGGCGCTTGTCGGGCACCAGGTTGAGGGCACCGTTGCTGGTGATGCCGTCGACACTTGCCTCGGGCAGGGGGAGCTGCTCCGCGGAACCCTGGACGACGCCGAGTCCCTCGATGCCTGAGCGTCGCGCCTCGCTGGCCAGCCGACGGGTCATGCCGGCGGTGAGATCCAAGGCGATCACCCGGCCCTTGGGGCCCACCAGGCGATGGGCGATCAGCGCATCGTTGCCGGCCCCGGCGCCGATATCCAGGACCCGGTCGCCGGACCGAATGGTGTCGGCGCGAAAGGGGTAGCCGACGCCGGCGAAGCGGGCCAGGGTTTCCTCGGGCAGTTCAGCGGTTAGCGCCTGCGGGTAGCCCAGTCTTCTGCAGGCGTCGGCGCCGACCGGGAAGTGGAAGGGAGCGTCGGGAGCCGCGGCCACGGCACCGTACATCTCCTGCACCGCCTCAATGATCTGCGGTCGTGAGTAGCCGAGTATTGCCACCATGAGGTTCTCTCCTCACGGGTCGGGTATGGCATCCGTCTCGTCGCTGTCGAACTGGTCGAGCAGATGGCGGATTCGCCGGTGCAGCCGCGGTGGCGCCTGCACCGTGCCGGATGCTTCCACCATGGCCCGTAGTCGTCGTTCAAATTCGGCACGTGAGAAGCAGTCGCGGCACCTGGCCAGGTGTCGCTCGATATCCTGGACCTGCTGGGCATCGAGCTCCCGGTCGAGATAGTCGAAGAGCCGCTCGATGACCTCCTCGCAGCTCAGCTCCCTGAGGCTCATGGCGATTGACCCCCCTCTCCCTGGTGGCCGGAAGTGACACCGGCGTCTCTGGCCTGCTGCCAGAGGCTCTTCTGCAGCAGGCCACGGGCCCGGTTCAGCCGTGACCGCACCGTGCCCAGCGGAATCCCCAGCAGGCGGGACACCTCCTCATACGTATAGCCCTGCACTTCCACCAGCACAACCACCAGGCGGTAGGGGTCGGGGAGGGCGTCCAGCGCCGCCTGCAGGTCCTGCTGCAACACCTGGTTGAAGAACTGCTCCTCGAGGCTACCCCACCACAGCAGGAAGGGTTGGTGGAGCTGCTGGAAGAGGGTGAACTGGGCGGGGTCCAAGGCGTCTGCCGCCTGAGCCTCAGGGGCGGGAGTGGGGCGGCTCCGGCATCGACGCCACTCGCTGATGAAGGCGTTGGTGAGGATATGGAACAGCCAGGCCTCGAAGCGGTCTGGGTCGCGCAGGGTGTCGAGGCGGCGCCACGCCAGGCTCACCGCCTCGGCGACGATGTCCTCGGCGTCATCGGGGTGACGGGTCAGACGCAGGGCCGTGCCATAGAGCCGATCCATCAGCGGCTCCAGGCGCTGTTCGAACCACTGGCGTCGATGGGCGGTATCACGCTCTCGCATGGCGGCCCCCGAATCGCCCCGGCGGGGTGGGCGGGGCCGCCGAGTCGGGGCTGGGGTGGTTGGGCGGGCCTGGATCATTGGCCATCACCTCGAAGATGGAACGCGGTTTGCCATTCGGCAAGTTGTCGTGCCCGCAGGGACGCATGCGCATCCCCCCAAGTTCCCATCGCCCCCTCGAGGGAATCATCGGGAACAAACGCTGGGGGGGCTGCGTCCTCGCGGACACGACACTCATCCCGAGACAGGGTATGTCGTCGCATTAACGCCACAGAGGAGAAATACCATGGATACGCACAAGACCCTGGCCACCGCTTCACTGCTGCTGGCCCTGTCGCTGCCGGCGGGGGGCCTACTGGCATCCCCCTATCACGGTGACGGCCATCTGCTCGGCACCCCGGAGGATCTCACCTGGGGGCCGGTAGGCTCCATGGGGGAGGGGGCCGAGATCGCCATCATCGAGGGAGACCTGTCCGAAGAGGCACCCTTCACCTTCCGCCTGCGGCTGGAGGACGGCTACGAGATCCGCCCCCATGTGCATCCCGCCTACGAGCGGGTCACGGTTATCTCCGGGACCTTGCACTTCGCTCACGGCGAGAGCTTCGAGCCCGAGGCGACCACTCGGTTGCCGGTGGGTGGCTACGCCATCATGGCGCCCGGCGATGCCATGTTCGGCTACGCCGAGGGCGAAACCATCATCCAGTTGCATGGCACCGGGCCCTGGGGCATCGACTATATCGATCCGGACGATGATCCGCGGCTGTGAGCCTCAGGGGGCATCTTCCAGCCCGGCCCGGTCGTGGTGAATGGCGGGGCCGGGCGTTTGACGCCACCTTCGGCGCGATCTCGCTCAATTCTTCGCTAGCCAGCGCTCGGCCAGGCGGCCGGCATGGGCCTGTTTCGCGACCATGGCCAGCTTTCCTGCCTCGCGGCGCAGCCCGGCGCGCTTGAGCTTGATCACCATTCGTGCCGGTAGGCCGACGAAAATCAGCCCTATCCGCTGGCCACGCAGTTCCTCCACAAGAGACTGCAGGGCAACGATGGCCGTGGCATCCAGGCTCGGCACGTCGCGCATGTCCAGCATCATCACCCTCACCTCAGGGTCCACCACCCGCAGCGACGCGACGGCCTTTTCGGCGGCGCCGAAGAACAGCGGGCCGTTGATGTCGTAGAAGGCCACCTCACGGGGCAGCGTTGGCGGCGCCTCGCGTTCCCCGGCACGAAGCTGGCGGGCCTCGGTGAGGCTGGCCATTCGGCGGATGAACAGCGCCGCGGCCAGGCCCATGCCCACGGCCACCGCCAACACCATGTCGAAGATCACCGTGAGAGCGAAGCAGATCACCAGCACCGCCACGTCGCTGCCCGGGGCGCTCTTCAAGGTGTGGACGAAGTGACGCGCCTCACTCATGTTCCAGGCGATGATGAATAGCAGGGCGGCCAGTGCCGCCATGGGCACGTAGCCCAGCACCCCGGCCAGCAGCACCACCGCCAGCAGTACTACCAGTGCGTGGACGACACCGGCCACTGGCGAAACGGCGCCGCTGCGGATATTGGTAGCCGTGCGCGCCAGGGCCGCTGTGGCGGTGATGCCGCCGAAGAAGGGCACCACCACGTTGCCGAGCCCCTGTCCGATCAGCTCGGCGTTGGGGTCGTGGCGGGTGCGAGTCAGGCCGTCGGCCACCACCGCGCAGAGCAACGACTCGATGGCGGCCAGCATGGCGATGGCCAGGGCCGGGCCGAGAAGCTCGCGGATCAGCGCGAAGTCCACCGTAAGCGGCGTGCCATCGGGGCCAGGCAGGTGCCAGGGCACCACCAGGCCGGGGGCGAAGGGGGGAATGCCGCTGCC
>CAYWBG010000021.1:0-24858 GCA_964456005.1 uncultured Halomonas sp. | reverse complement strand
ACTGGCGGTCGATGCAGTAGTTGGCGCCCACGCACTGCTTGATCTGGTCGATCTGGCCCATCTTGATCTTGGCGATGATATGAGGGTCGGCGATATGCGCTCGGGTCATGCCCACCAGGTCCACATAGCCACCCTCCAGGATGCGCTGCGCCTGGTTGGGATCCTTGATGTTCTGGGCATGGATCACCGGCACGCTGACCACCTCCTTGATGCCCGCCGCCAGGTGCAGGAAGGGCTCCGGCGGAAAGGACATGTTGGGGATGACGTTGGCCAGGGTGTTGTGGGTGTCGCAGCCGGAGCCGATCACGCCGAAGAAGTCGAGCATGCCGGTGGCATCGTAGTAGGCGGCAATCCGCTTCATGTCCTCGTGGGAGAGGCCGTCCGGGTGGAACTCGTCACCGCAGATGCGCATGCCCACCACGAAGTCGTCGCCCACCTCGGCCCGCACCGCCTTGAGCACCTCCATGCCGAAGCGCATGCGGTTCTCGAAGCTGCCGCCCCACTCGTCCTCGCGCTTGTTCACCCGTGGACTCCAGAACTGGTCGATCAGGTGCTGGTGCACGGCGGAGAGCTCGACACCGTCGAGGCCCCCCTCCTTGGCCCGGCGTGCGGCCTGGGCGAAGTCGCCGACAATCCGCCAGATCTCCTCTTCCTCGATGGCCTTGCAGGTGGAGCGATGCACCGGCTCGCGGATACCCGAGGGTGACAGCAGGGTCGTCCAGTCGAAGCCATCCCAGCGCGAGCGGCGCCCCATATGGGTGATCTGGATCATGATCTTGCCGCCATGCTTGTGGACGGCGTCCGCCAGGTTCTGGAAATGCGGGATGATGCGGTCGGTGGCGAGGTTCACCGAACTCCACCAGCCCTGGGGGCTGTCGATGGAGACCACGGAGGAGCCCCCGCAGATGCTCAGGCCACAGCCACCCTTGGCCTTCTCTTCGTAGTACCTAACGTAGCGCTCGGTCGTCATGCCCCCGTCGGTGGCATGCACCTCGGCGTGGGCGGTGCTGACGACCCGGTTACGGATGGTGAGGTTGCCGATCTCGATCGGCTGGAAGATTGCATCGAATGCCATGGTGGTGACTCCTCAGCCGCGGGGGGGGTCGAGCGGACGGGTGACGAAGCGACCCACGTCGCCGCCTGGTTCGGCGGCGCTCTGGGTCTGCTCGGCGACGGTGCGCAGTGAGCTGCCGCGCGCGGCGAGGATCTGATCCATGGCACCGGCGAACCAGCCGGTGAACATGTACTCCTCCTTGTGTCCCGTCTTGCCCAGCTGATAGACGAAGGCGCTGTGCTCGAGACGCACCTGGCAGGTGCCGGCCTCCAGGTCGATGGCTTCCACGATGAAGTGCCCCCAGCCGCGCTGTGAGAGACGCCGCATGTAGTGTTCGAAGACGTCTACCCCCTCGAGCTCATGCCGCTCGGCCTCCTTCTCGCACCAGTGCCAGGCGCTCTTGTAGCCGGCGTGGTAGAGGATCTCGGCGTACTTATCCACACCCAGCGCTTCGGCGACGGCACTGTGGTTGTTGATAAAGAAGTGGCGCGGCACATAGAGCATGGGCAGGGCGTCGGTGGTCCAGACGCCGGTATCGCTATCCACCTCGATGGGCAGTTCGGGGGCCATCTTGGTCACGGTGGTTATCCTCTAAATCGTTGTTCTAGGCAGTCGGTCGACAGGGGCTTGCCGGCGGCTTATTGGCCCCAGACGTCTTTCAGCACGCGCACCCAGTTCTCGCCCATGATCTTGCGCACCTGGGGCTCGCTGAAGCCGCGGCGCAGCAGCGCTTCGGTGAGATTGGGGAACTCGCCGATGGTACGGATACCCTGCGGATTGACGATCTCGCCGAAGCGGGTCAGGCGGCGGGCGTAGCCCTTGTCATGGGTGAGCCACTCGAAGAACTCCTGGCCATGGCCCTGGGTGAAGTCGGTGCCGATGCCGATGGCGTCCTCGCCGACGATATTCAGCACGTACTCGATGGCCTCGACGTAGTCGTCGATGGTGGCGTCGACACCGGCGCGCAGGAAGGGAGTGAACATGGTCACGCCGACGAAGCCGCCGCGGTCGGCGATGAACTTCAGCTCCTCGTCGGACTTGTTGCGCGGGTGTTCCTTGAGGCCGGACGGCAGGCAGTGGGAGTAACAGACCGGCTTGCTGGACTCGAGGATCACCTCCTCGGAGGTCTTGGCGCCGACGTGGGAGAGGTCACACATGATGCCGACACGATTCATCTCGGCGACGATCTCGCGACCGAAGCCGGAGAGGCCGCCATCGCGCTCGTAGCAGCCGGTGCCCACCAGGTTCTGGGTGTTGTAGCACATCTGCACGATGCCCACGCCCAGCTGCTTGAAGACCTCCACGTAGCCGATCTGATCCTCGAAGGCGTGGGCATTCTGGAAGCCGTAGAGGATGCCGGTCTTGCCCTCCTCCTTGGCCCGGGTGATGTCGGCCGTGGTCCGCACCGGACGCACCAGATCGCTGCACTCGGCCATCAGTTGGTTGGACGCGACGATGTTGTCCACGGTGGCCTGGAAGCCCTCCCACACCGAGACCGTGCAGTTGGCGGCGGTCAGGCCGCCGCGCCGCATGTCTTCGAACAGCTCACGGTTCCACTTGGCGATGATCAGGCCATCGATGACGATGGCGTCCTGGTGAAGTTCGGGGGGTGTCATGGTGGCTCTCCGTCGTTGTCGATGACTGCCGGCAGCATAGCGCCGGCCCCCCCCGGCTCGGCGCCTGGATGCGACGACGAGAATTCCAAAAACGTCATGACTATCGCGTCAACGACGCACGGCAATGCCATGCCGTCCCGTGGCGGGCCGGCATGGTGATCGGTTCAGCTGAAGGTGTCGGTAAGGCGGGGGTCAGGAGCGCAGCGGGACGCTGGCGTAGGTCGGCTCGCCGCGCGCCTGGTCGAGGGCCATGACGGCGGCGGAAACCGGCTGGGTCGGGTAGGCCTCGAATGACAGCAGTGCCAGGCGGGGTCCCGTCCGCTCGCATGGCGGCGGTACGGGCAACCTGACTGGGCTCGCGCCCTGCCGTTCGTCCCGGGGCGGCTGGCCGAAGAACTCCCGATAGCATTTCGAGAAGTGCGGCGTGGAGACGAAGCCGCAGGCCGACGCTACCTCGATTATGGATATCGAGGTCTGCTTGAGCAGCTGTCGGGCGCGAGTCAGCCGCAGCTTGAGATAGTAACGCGACGGTGAGCAGCTCAGGTACTTCTGGAACAGCCGCTCTAGCTGGCGACGGGACACATCGACATAGGCCGCCAACTCCTCCAGGCCGATCGGCTCCTCGAGGTTGGCCTCCATGAGGGCCACGATCTCCAGCAGCTTGGGCTGGGTCGTGCCGAGGATATGCTGGAGCGGCACGCGCTGCTGGTCCTGCTCGCCGCGCACCCGGTCACAGATGAACATCTCGGAAATGCCCGCCGAGAGCTCACGGCCATGATCCCGCCCGATGAGCGTGAGCATCATATCCAGGGGGGCGGTCCCGCCCGACGCGGAGGCCCTGTCGCGATCGATGGAGAACAGCCGGGGGGTCAGCAAGACCCTCGGGAAGGACTCCTGCATGGCGGCCAGGCACTCCCAGTGGACGCTGGCCTCGTAGCCATCCAGGAGCCCCGCCTTGGCCAGCGCCCAGCTGCCGGTGCAGATGCCCACCAGCCGACGGGAGAGGCGTGCCTGGCCCTGCAGCCAGGTGACATGCTCGCGCTGCACGGCGCGTGCCGGTCCGACCCCGCCGCACACCACCACCACGTCCAGCGCCAGCGGCACGGTGATCGCCGCATCCGGCGTGATCTTGAGGCCATCGCTGGCGGAGATCGGCTCGCCATCGAGGCTCAGGGTGAACCAGCGATAGAGCTCCCGGCCGGCCAACTGGTTGGCCATGCGCAACGGCTCGATAGCCGAGGCCAGGGAGAAGAGGGTGAAGTTTTCCACCAGCAGAAAGCCGATAGCCTGGGGAGCAACCGGCTTGCGCGCCGCCTGGGAAGGGGTCGTCATCTCGAGACTCCTGTACGGGGTCGTACACGGGTTGTTGTTGTGTCGATAGCCGGACGCCCGCCCGCCGGCATCCCGCTGTCGCGATCAGGCAAGTCCGCCTCGAAAGGCACTGCGAGGCGTCGCAACCTGGCATGTCAGAATTGCACACCCGCCGCTGGTCAGCTATCGGATCAGGAGCCTCCCGTCGCTTTCAGGGGGCAGAGTGTCGCTCACAGGCAAGGCGGACGGTGTCGTTGTCGGCGGAAGCCCTCCGCTTCCCGGCAGACGGAGTGAGAGGGTGGAAACCACCGCCGAGCCGGCCAACCTAGGCGTGCTGTCGATGAGGCATCAACGGCGCATTGAGTCAATTTACTGTCGCATTGTGTCAATCATGAGGCACTCCTCTGCCCCACACTGTCTCCCATCGTCGAGCCCCCCACCGACAGAGGGAGAGAAACATGAACCGCAACGTCATCCTGACCTGCGCCGTTACCGGCGCCGGCGACACCACCGGCAAGAACCCCAACGTGCCCGTCACGCCCAAGCAGATCGCCGACGACTGCATCGCCGCCGCCAGGGCGGGTGCCAGCGTGGCACATATCCACGTGCGCGACCCGGAAACCGGTGGCGTCAGCCACTCCCTGGCCCACTTTCGCGAGGTCATGGCGCGCGTCCGCGAAGCGGATGCCGACATCGTCATGAACATCACCGCCGGCGGTGGCGGCGACTGGATCCCCGACGTCGAGGACCCCACTCGGGGCGGCCCGGGCACCGATATCCAGACCCCGGCCCAGCGCCATGAGCCGGTGGGCGAGCTCCTGCCGGAGCTTTGCACCCTAGACTGCGGCAGCCTCAACTTCGGCGACATGGTCTACATGAACACCGCCGACTGGCTGCGCGAGCACGCCAGGCTGGTGCAGCAGGCAGGCGTCAAGCCGGAGCTGGAGTGCTTCGACCTCGGCCATGTGTGGTTCGCCCGCCAGCTGCAGCAGGAAGGCCTGATCGACGGCGACCCGCTCTACCAGCTCTGCCTGGGGATTCCCTGGGGCGCCGAGGCGGACACCGAGACCCTGCTGACCATGCGCAACAAGCTGCCGGACAATGCCCAGTGGGCGGCCTTCGGCATCGGCCGCCACCAGATGCCCATGGCGGCACAGGCGGTGCTGCTGGGTGGCCACGCCCGGGTTGGCCTGGAGGACAACCTCTACCTGGAGAAGGGCGTGTTGGCCACCAATGCTCAGCTGGTGGAGAAGGCCTCCAGCCTGTTCGAGAACCTGGGCGCCCGAGTGATGAGCCCGGCAGAGACCCGGGCTCATTTGAAGCTGCGCGACCCGCGCACCGGCCAGACCGTGGAAAAAACCGTGGGAGGTGAGGCATGAGCCGCCAACTGAGCGTGATCGGCACCGGGGTGATCGGCAATGGCTGGATCGCCCGCGCCCTGGGATGCGGCTGGGATGTGGTGGCCTTCGACCCCGACCCCGAGGCCCCGGCGCGCACCCGGGCCTTCGTCGACAACGCCTGGGGGTCCCTCGAGCGCCGGGGCCTGGCCGAAGACGCCAGCCCCACGCGGCTGCGCTTCGTGGACAGCCTCGAGGAGGCCGTCGTGGATGCGGACCTGATCCAGGAGAACGTGCCGGAGCGCCTGGCACTCAAGCGCGAGATCCTCGCCGCCCTGGACGCCGGCGCCGCCGAGAGCGTGATCATCGGCTCCTCCACCTCCGGCTTCAAGCCCAGCGACCTGCAGCGCGACTGCACCCGGGCGCCGGGGCGGGTGATCGTCGCCCACCCCTTCAACCCGGTCTACCTGCTGCCGCTGGTCGAGCTGGTGGGCGGGGAGGCGACCCGGGCCGAGCACACCCAGCGCGCCCAGGCCCTCTACCAGTCGCTGGCCATGCGCCCCCTGGTGGTTCGCCGGGAGATCGAGGGGCATATCGCCGACCGCCTGATGGAGGCGCTGTGGCGCGAAGCGCTGCACCTGGTCAACGACGGGGTGGCCACCACCGAGGAGATCGATGCCGCGGTGGTCTACGGCTGCGGCCTGCGCTGGTCGCTGATGGGCACCTTCCTGACCTTCCACCTGGCCGGCGGCGAGCCGGGCATGCGCCATATGCTCGAACAGTTCGGCCCGGCACTGAAGCTGCCCTGGACCAAGCTCGAGGCCCCCGAGCTCACCGACGAGCTGATCGACAAGGTTGTCGAGGGCTGCGAGCACCAGGCCGCCGGTCGCAGCGTGGCCGAGCTCGACCGCCGCCGCGACGACTTCCTGGTGGAGCTTCTCGATCTGGTGCAGACATACTGGCCTGAAGCCGAAGGCCTGGAGGGGCGAATCTGATGAGACTGCTTGAAACCCGAGTCCGGCCGGAGTGGGTCGACTACAACGGGCACATGAACGATGCCGAATATGCCAGGGTGTTCTCGTTGGCGGTGGACACCCTGATGGAGCGCATCGCCCTGGATGCCGCAGGCCGCGAACGCCATCGCTATACGATCTACACCCTGGAGACCCATCTCTGCTACCGCCGCGAGGCCCACGCGGGGCAACCGCTCGAGGTGGCCCTGACCCTGCTGGATCGCGACGCCAAGCGGCTGCATGTCTTCTTCGAGCTGCTCGACGCGGAAGGCAACCTGCTGGCCACCAGCGAGCAGATGCTAATGGGCATGAACCAGGAGAGCGGTCGCCCGGAACCCTTCCCTGGCCCCGTCGAGGCCGCCATCGAGACGCTGCCCCATGCCGAGCTCAGCGCCTGGCCGGAGCTTGCCGGGCGCACCATCGGCATCCGTCGCTGAGCGGGGCCCGTTAAGCACCACGAGCCGCCCCCCCGGGCGGCTCGTGGTGTATCCTGCCCTGCACCATGAGACTCCAGCCCCCCGACACCTCCCCCGAGCGCATCGGCTTTCTGCTGCTGCCGCGCTTCGCCATGGTGGCCTTCTTCTCGGCCATCGAGCCGTTGCGCATCGCCAACCGCATCGGCGGCCGGACGCTGTTCGAGTGGGACCTGATCAGCCGCGACGGCGAGCCGGTGATGGCCTCCAACGGCATGACCCTGGCCGCCGGCTGCGCCCTCCGCGAAGCCCCCCGGGTGCCGAGCCTGGCGGTATGCGCCAGCTTCGAGCCCGAGCGCCATATCGATGGCGAGCTGACCGCCTGGCTGCGTGAACGGGCCGCGGCCGGCTGTGTGCTGGGCGGCATGGACACCGGCTGCTATGCGCTGGCCGCCGCCGGGCTGCTCGATGACCAGACGGTGACCCTGCACTGGGAGTGCCTACCCGACTTCCGGACCCGGTTTCCCCGGGTCGACGCCGTGGAATCGATCTATGAGGTCACCGCCGAGGGCTTCTCCTGTGCCGGCGGCAGCGCCGCCATCGACATGAGCCTCGACCTGATCCGCCGTCGCCACGGCGACGACCTGACCGCCCGGGTGCGCGACCAGCTGATCCACGACCAGGGCCGCCGGCCGGCCAGCCGCCAGCGCGACCCGGTGATTCCCCGGGAGCCGCTGCTGCAGCGTGCCATCGCCATGATGGAGGCAAGCCTGGAGTCGCCGCTGGGCATCGCCGAACTGGCCGCTGAGCTCGGCATCTCCTGGCGCCGGCTCGATCGGCTCTTCGCTCGCCACCTGGACACCTCGCCCCAGCAGGCCTATCTGGCCCGACGCCTGGATCATGCCCATCGGCTGCTGCGCGAGACACCGCACAGCGTCATGGAGATCGCCCTGGCCTGCGGCTTCGCTTCCGCCTCCAGTTTTTCTCGTGCCTTCCGGCGGCGCCACGGCACGACCCCCAGCCGACTACGCCGGGAGGCGCTGTCGAATCGTGCATAGTCGACGTCGAATCCTGCCGCGAGTCACTGCCGCGGCACTGGCACTCTAGCTGGCATTGCGAAACGCCAAGGAGGCCACCATGACCACCGCACTTCCCCCGACGCCCGACTACGACGCCTGGCCCATCGAGACCGAGATCGAGACGGTATCCTTCACGCCGCGCCAGGTGACGGTGCACTGGAGCGACGGGCGGGAAAGCCGCTACCACGGCATCTGGCTGCGCGAGAACGCCGCCGACAATACCACCGTGAACCCGGCGACCCGCGAGCGCATCCTCGACCTTTCCACCCTGCCGGGCTGGCCAGAGATCGCCGACGCCGAGATCGATGATGCCGGCGCACTCTGCGTGGCCTTCGTGCCGGAGGATCGCCGCCTGCGCTTCCACCCCGGCTGGCTGCGTGCCCACGACTATGACAACGCCGCCGATCCCGAGGCGCCGCTGGTGCCGGTGACCCTCTGGCAGGGCGGCCCCGGGACGGGCCCGGACAGCCTCGATGCCGCCAGCCTGCTCGACGACGAGGCGGGTGGCGAGGCCGAGGAAGCGATCCTCGCCCCGGCCCTGGAAAGCGTGCTCGGCAAGGGCCTGGTGCGCCTGCGCGGCCTGCCCACCGAACCCGGCTCGCTGGAGGCCATCGCCCGACGCATCGGGCCGGTGCGCCCCACCAATTTCGGCCTGCTGTTCGACGTCAAGGCCAAGCCGGACCCGGACTCCAACGCCTACACCTCCATCGCCCTGCCGCCCCACGTCGACCTCCCGACCCGCGAATATCAGCCGGGCCTGCAGATGCTGCACTGCCTGGAGAACAGCGTGGAAGGCGGCGAGGCGGTGATGCTCGACGGCTTCGCCGTGGCCGAAGCGCTGCGCGAGCGCGACCCCGAGGCCTTCGCCACCCTGACCCGGGTGCGCTGGTGCTACGCCAACACCGCCAAGACCACCGACTACGTCTGGTTCTCGCCGATGATCCGCCTCGACGAGCGCGGCGAACTGCTCGAGGTGCGCATCGCCGACTTCCTGCGCGGCCCCCTGCAGGCCGACTTCGATGATGTGGAGCCGGCCTACGGGGCGCTGATGACCCTGCAGCGCATGCTGCAGGAACCCGAGTTTGCCATCCGCTTCACCTACCGGCCCGGCGACCTGGTGATCTTCGACAACCGCCGCCTGCTCCACGCTCGCGACGCTTTCGAGGGCACCAGCGGTCATCGCTGGCTGCAAGGCTGCTACATGGAGCGTGACGAGATCCGTTCGCGCTACCGCATGGTGCAGCGCGCGCGGCGCCAGCGGCGGGTCGAGGCGGTGCAGTAGTGGTGATATCAGCGCTCATCCGCCTCAGCTCGACAGGGTGCCGCGCTCGGCGGTCACGCTGGGCGCTTCGCCGAAGCGCCGCCGATAGGCCCGGGTAAAATGTGCCGGCTGGGTGAAGCCGGTGGCCAGGGCCGCCTCGGTGACCCGGCTGCGGCTGTCGGCCAGCAGCTGGCGTGCCCGGTCGAGACGCATGCCCAGATAGCACTGCTGAGGGGTCTCGCCGAAGTGGCGCTGGAACAGTCGCACCAGCTGTCGCTGGGATTGCCCCACCAGCCGACAGATCTCGGGAACCGGTAGCGCCTGGGCCAGGTTGGTCTCCATCACCGCCAGCGCCCGCACCACGCTGCGCGGCAGCCCCCCATAGTGGCGTCCTGGTGCCTCGACACCATCGTCGCGGGGCCTCTCGTGGACCAGCTGCCGCCCCACGGCGTCGGCCAGGGCGGGCCCATAGGCGTGCTCGATCCATGTCAGCATCATGTCGATGCTCGCCGCACCGCCGGAGCCGGTCAGCCGCGTGGCGTCGAACTCGTAGCGCGCCGGGCTGATCTCCAGCTCCGGAAATTCATGGCGAAAGGCCGGCACGCTCTCCCAGTGCAGCGCTACCCGATGGCCGGCCAGCACCCCCGCCCGCGCCAGGATGAAGGGTGCGGTATCCAGCCCCCCCAGCCAGCCACCATGGGCCGCAATGCGCCGCAGCACGGCGCGATCCTGAAAGCTCACGGTCACCTCGGCCTCGTAGGAAGAGACCACCATCAGGCGTGACGCATCCTCCAGCGACGCCAGGGTGCCGTCCACGTCGATACGCACCCCGTTGCTGGCCACCACGGCATCGCCATGTGCGGAGAGCAGGCGCCAGGCAAAGAGATCGCGGCCGAAGCGGTTCGCCACGCGCAGCGGCTCGAGCAGGCAGAACAGGGTCAACATGGAGAAGCGCGGCACCAACCAGACGTTGAGGGTATGTTCTGCCTGCTCCGGGGTCAGCAGGGGCGGCGAATCGGGGCGCGGATAGGGCCAGGCCCCTTCGATCGGATTAGACATGGCGAAAATAATCAAGCCTGTGGCCAATAAAATCAAGTTGCCTGCTGTCGAGGCGACTAGGGTGGAGTGCGACCCCCTAGCACAGTCCGTGGAGACGCCGCCATGACACACGTCACCCCCCTGGCCAATCGCCGACGCCTGACCATCGACCATCGCGGCCAGCGTGGTGAGTTCGCTGCCCTGTGGCTGCGCGAACGCAGCCCGGATGCGGAGACCCTGGACCCGCGCACCGGCCAGCGCCTGGTCGAGGCCGCCGAGCTGCCGCTTTCGCTGAGCATCGAGTCCGCCGAGGCCACCGATGGCCAACTGCACCTGCGCTTCAGCGATGGTCACCGCACCGCCTTCGACCTCGCGGCGCTGTTCGATGACCCGGCAAGCGACCCGCCGCGGCGACTCTGGGACGCCGCCAGCGCCCCCCACCCCGAGGCCGACTTCAGCACCGCCCTGGCGGACGACGCGGCGCTCTCGGACATGCTGGAAGCGCTGCATCGCGATGGTTTCGTGATCGTCTCCGGCGTCCCCACCGAGGCCGATGGCATGCAGCCGCTGATCGACCGCATCGGCCCTCTGCGTCGCACCAACTGGGGCGGCATCGCCGACGTCAAGTCGGTGGCCGACGCCTATGACCTGACCATGACCCAGCGCGGCCTGGAACCCCACACGGACAACCCCTACCGCGACCCCATCCCCGGCTACATCTGGCTTCACTGCCTGACCAATGCCGCCGAGGGCGGCGACAGCACCCTGGCCGACGGCTTCATGGCGGCCCGACGGCTGCGCGAGCGCGACCCCGAGGCCTACGCCTCCCTCACCCGGGTCACGCCCGGCTTTCGCTATCGCGACGGCGACACCCACCTGGAGAGCGAGGGGCCGCTGATCGAACTGGACAGCCACGGCGAACCGGTCCGGGTGCGCTACTCCAACCGCACCGAACGCGTCCCGGCCCTCCCTGCGGAGGCGTTGGAGACCTACTACGCCGCGCGTCAGGCCTTCTACCAGTTGATCACCGGCGAGGAGCTGACCCTGCACCTCAAGCTCGACCCGGGCCAGATGCTGATCATGGACAACTACCGCCTGCTCCACGGACGCAGCGCCTTTCAACTCGCCGGCGGCGTGCGCCACCTGCGTCAGGGCTACGTCGACCGAGACAGCACCGCCAGCCGCCGCCGCGTGCTGCGCCAGCAGCTCGCCACCCCCCAGGCCCAGGGAGACCCCGCATGAATCAAGCCCGCTTCCGCCACTTCGGCGAGGCCCAGCGCGACGACTGGGCGCTGATCGATGCCCGCTTCCGCGACTATCTCGAGGATGCGCCGCGCCGGGTGCTGGCCCACCTGCACAACCTGGCCGGCGACCACCACGGCTATCCGGTGGATCGCTACGAGCACTGCCTGCAGACTGCGACCCGGGCCCTGCGCGACGGTGCCGACGAGGAGATGGTGGTCTGCGCGCTGCTCCACGACATCGGTGACGACCTGGCCCCGGCCAACCACGCCGAGATCGCCGCGGCCATCCTCGAGCCCTTCGTCGATCCGCTCAACGCCTGGATGATTCGCCACCACGAGCTCTTCCAGGGCTACCACTATCGGCACTTCTTCGGGCAGGACCCCCATGCCCGGGAGCAGTATCGCGACCATCCGGCCTATGCGCGCACCGTGCGCTTCTGCGACCACTGGGATCAGGCCAGCTTCGACCCCGATTACGACACCCTGCCCCTGGAGCACTTCGTGCCCATGGTGGAGCGGGTGCTGGGGCGCACACCCAGCGGCGGCCTGCCCGAGCCGCTTCCCGAGGAGGCACGGCGATGAGCCAGACCTGCGGCCGTCAGCTGCTGCGTCTGCTGGAAGCTTACGGCGTGGACACCGCCTTCGGCATCCCCGGCGTGCACACCATCGAGCTCTACCGCGCCCTGGGCGAGAGCCCGATTCGCCACGTCACCCCGCGCCACGAGCAGGGCGCCGGCTTCATGGCCGACGGCTATGCCCGGGCCAGCGGCAAGCCCGCGGCCTGTTTCATCATCACCGGCCCCGGCATGACCAATATCGCCACCGCCATGGGCCAGGCCCTGGCCGACTCGGTGCCCATGCTGGTGATCTCCAGCGTCAACCGCCGCGATACCCTGGGGCGCGGCCAGGGGCGCCTGCACGAATTGCCCAGCCAGCAGCAGACCCTGGCCGGCGTCAGCGTCTTCAGCCACACCCTGCACGACCCGGCGGCACTGCCGGAGCTCCTGGCCCGCGCCTTCGCGATCTTTCGCGGCGCGCGGCCGGGCCCCGTGCACATCGAGATTCCCATCGACCTGTTCGACGCCCCGGTCGCCGAGCCGCTGCCGAGCCCCATCGAGGTATTTCCGCCGGCACCGGCACCCGCGGCCATCGCCCGCGCCGCCGAGTGGCTGCATCGCGCCGAGCGCCCCCTGCTGCTGCTAGGCGGCGGCTGCGCGGCCGCCCCCGAGGCAGCCCGAGCCCTGGTGGAGCGCCTGCAGGCCCCGACCCTGACCACCATCAACGCCAAGGGCGTGCTGGGTCAGGACCATCCTCTGGACCTGGGCGCCACCGCCAGCCTGCCGCCGGCACGCCGCCTGGCCGCCGAGGCCGATGTCATCCTGGCGCTGGGCACCGAACTCGGCGAGACCGACTATGACCTGGTGTTCGACGCGGGCTTTCGCCTCAACGGGCGACTGATCCGCGTGGATATCGATCCCCAGCAACTGGGGCGTAACCACAACGCCGACCTGGCCCTGGTCGCGGACGCCGGCGAGACCCTGGATGCCCTGCTGCAGGCACTGCCCGAAGGGCGTCGCGATGATGGTCGCGCCGCATCGGTGCGCGACGCGCTGGCCCTCGCCGAGGACCCGGAGCTGGCCCCCTATGTGCCGCTCTATGCCACCCTGCGAGCCACGCTGCCCGAGGCGATCCTGGTGGGTGACTCCACCGGGCCGGTCTACGCCGGCAATTTCCTGGCTTCCCTCCCCGCACCGCGGCGCTGGTTCAACGCCGCCACCGGCTACGGCACCCTCGGCTATGGCCTGCCGGCGGCACTGGGCGCCGCCCTGGCCTGCCCAGAGCGGCCGGTGGTGGCCCTGGTCGGCGACGGTGGCCTGCAGTTCGTGATCGGCGAGCTGGCCACCGCTCGCGACCTCGATCACCCCGTTGCCGTGGTGATCTGGAACAACCAGGGCTATGACGAGATTCGTCGCTACATGGCCATGCACGAGGTGCCTCAGCTCGGCGTCGACCTGACGGCGCCGGACTTTGCCGGCCTGGCCGGCGCCTACGCCTGCCGCTACCGGGCGGTGGGCGACCCCGCCTCCTTGGGCGAGGCGCTTGCCCGACTCGACGACGACGGCTCACCCCTACTGATCGAGGTGGACGCCGTGGCCTGGATGGCCGCTATTCGATAAGCAAGACCGACAACCGACACACAAGGATCCCTGACATGCGTAAAACTGCCCTCCTGACGACCCTGGCGCTCGCCGGCCTTTTGCCCTTCACCGCCCAGGCGGCCCAGGACGCCAGCGATGAGCTTCGCCTGGTGGTGCCTCCCTGGCCGGGCGTGACCGTGAAGAGCGAGATCCTCGCCCAGCTCATCGAGCCCCTGGGCTATACCACCCACCAGCAGGAGCTCAGCTCCACCGTGGGCTACAGCACCCTGCAGAACGGCGACAGCGACGCCTTCCTCGCCGGCTGGATGCCCGCCCAGCAGGAGAGCTACGACGCCGCCATGGAGGCCGGTGCCATCATCGACCTGGGTAACAACGTGGAAGGCGCACGAATGGGCTTCGCGGTACCGGGCTATGTGGCCGAGGCAGGCATCACCAATGCCGAACAGCTCGCCGACCCCGAGATCGCCGAGCGCTTCGAGCGTCGTATCTACAGCATCGAGAGCGGCTCTACGGTCACCGACATGCTCGAGGATGCCATCGAGGCCGACATTCACGGTCTGGGCGACTGGGAGGGCATGCCTTCCTCCACGCCCGGCATGCTCAGCGAGGTGGCGGCAGCGGCAAGAGAGGGGCGCTGGATCCTCTTCTACGGCTGGACCCCCCACTGGATGGTGCCGGAATATGACGTGCATATCCTCGACGATCCCGCCGGCGTCTACGGCGACAACAACGGCCGCAGCGACGTCAAGACCATCGTCGCCAAGCGCTACGCCGAGGCGAACCCCAACCTGACTCGCCTGCTCGATCAGTTCCGCTTCTCCGCCGATGAGCAGAGCGAGTTCATCAGCGCCTTCAGCCTGGAGGACCGCGACCTCGACGCCGTGGCCAGCGAGTGGCTGGAAGATAACCCCGAGCGTGTGGCCAGCTTCCTGGAAGGGGTGACCACCTACGACGGTCAGGACGCGCGTGCCGCGATGGAGTCCAGCCTGTGAAACCCTCCGTCTCGGAAGCGCATGACATTCGCCGAGACCTGGCGGCTGCCTATCGGCTGATCGCCCTGGACGGCATGGACGATGGCATCGATACCCATATCTCGGCGCGGCTGCCCGACGATCGCTTCCTGCTCAACGCCTACGGGCTGCGCTTCACCGAGGTGCGCGCCGACAACCTGGTCACCGTGGACGCCGACGGCCGGGTGCTCGACGACCCCACCGGGCTGGGCATCAACCCTGCCGGCTTCACGATCCACAGCGCCCTGCATGCCGCCCGCCCGGATGTGAAGTGCGTGCTGCATACCCACACCGTGGCCGGCGTTGCGGTCTCTTCCCTCGAGGAGGGGCTGCTGCCGCTCAACCAGTGGGCGCTGCAGTTCCACGACCGGCTGGCCTACCACGACTTTGAAGGCATCGCCCTGGCCCTCGATGAGCGTGAGCGCCTGGCCACCGATCTCGGCCACCACTCGGCGATGATCCTGCGACAGCACGGCCTGCTGACCTGCGGTGGCAGCGTCGGCGAAGCCTTCCTGCGCATGCGTGATCTGGAGCGCAGCTGCCAGGCCCAGCTGGCGGCCCAGGCGACCGGCCAGCCACTGCGCCTGGCATCACCGGCCATGGCCGAACACGTGGCGCAACAGTACGAGACCTGGGCGGCGGGCAACGACCGCGCCTGGCAGGCCGAGCGGCGCCGGCTCGGCGACGCTGACGACTCCCTCTGACCAATACGAGACCCGCATGCGCTATTCACGACTGACCGACCGTATCGCCGGCGAGGGCGCTGCGGCCTGGGACATTCACTACCGCGCCCTGGCGCGTCAGGCCGCCGGTGAGAACATCACCGTGCTATCGGTGGGCGACCCGGACTTCAACACCCCCGCACCGATCATCGAGAGCGCCGTGGCCAGCCTGCGCGGCGGCGCCACCCACTATCCGGACGTGCAGGGCAAGCTGGCGCTACGCCAGGCCATCGCCGACGACTATCGCCGCCGGGGCCTCGACGCGGGGCCGGATAACGTCATTGTCATGGCCGGCGCCCAGTGCGGCCTCTACGCCGCCGCCCAGTGCCTGCTCGATCCCGGCGACGAGGTGCTGGTGCCCGAGCCGAGCTATGTCACCTACGAGGCGGTGCTGCGCGCCACCGGGGCCGAGCTGGTCCAGGTACCGCTTCCCGGCGAGGCGGACTTTTGCCTCGACCCGGCGGCGCTGGAGGCGGCCATCACGTCTCGCACCCGGGCCATCCTGCTCAACAGCCCCCACAACCCCACCGGCCAGTTGATCGATGCCGAGACCTGGGAAGCGATTGCCGGACTCTGCCGACGCCACGACCTGTGGCTGATCTCCGACGAGGTCTACGCCGAGCTGATCTTCGAAGGCGAGCACCTCTGCCCCGCCACGCTGCCGGATATGGCCGAGCGCAGCGTGGTGATCAGCAGTCTCTCCAAGTCGCACGCCATGACCGGCTGGCGCCTGGGGTGGGTACTGGGTCCCGAGGCGTTAATCCAGCACCTGACCCACCTGGCGCTATGCATGCTCTACGGCTGCCCCGACTTCATCCAGGACGCTGCCTGCGATGCCCTGACGACGCCGCCCACCGAGCTGAGCGACATGCGTGAGGTCTACCGGGCGCGCCGCGACGCCGTCTGCGCGACCCTGGCCGAGAGTGAAGCGGTGACGGCGATCCGCCCGCCCGCGGGAATGTTCCTGATGGTGGACATTCGCGCCACCGGCCTCTCCTCCCAGGCCTTCGCCGATCGCCTGCTCGACGAGGAGGGCATCTCGGTGCTCTCCGGCGAGGCCTTCGGCCCCTCGGCGGCAGGCTTCGTGCGCCTGAGCCTGACCGTGGAGGCCGAGCGCCTCGCCGACGCCAGCCGACGCCTGGCGGCCTGCGCGGAGCGCGCTCGCGGCGGGAGCGCTCCGCATGCCCTGTCACCGACCCCGGCTTCGGAGGCCGATTGCCTATGACACCATCGCTCCAACACGCTTCCCGACCCGACTCCACCACCGCTCCGGCGGTGGTGGCCAATCAGTTGATCAAGCATTTCGGCGAGCTGGAGGTGCTCAAGGGCATCTCCCTCGAGGTTCACGAAGGCACCGTCACCTCCATCATCGGCGCCAGCGGCTCGGGCAAGAGCACCCTGCTGCGCTGCATGAACCTGCTGGAGCGGCCCGACCGGGGCGAACTGGCGATTGCGGATGAGGCGATTCGCTTCGCCCGCAACCCCCAGGGCGACATCATCGGTCTCGACCGACGCCAGCTGCAGCGGCTGCGCGCCAAGGTCGCCATGGTCTTCCAGCAGTTCAACCTCTGGCCCCACCTGACCGTGCTGGGCAACGTCATCGAAGCCCCCATGCGAGTCAAGAAGCTCCCCCGCAAGCAAGCCACCGCCTTGGGCGAGCACTACCTGGAGCGGGTCGGTATGGCCGATCGGCGCGACGCCTACCCCGCCTTCCTCTCCGGCGGCCAGCAGCAGCGGGTGGCCATCGCCCGGGCCCTGGCCATGGAGCCGCGCCTGCTGCTCTTCGATGAGCCCACCTCGGCCCTGGACCCGGAGCGGGTCAACGAGGTGCTGGGGGTGATCCGCGGCCTCGCCGATGAGGGCCGCACCATGCTGCTGGTCACCCACGAGATGCATTTCGCCCGGGAAGTCTCCGACCAGCTGGTCTATCTCGACCAGGGCCACATCGCCGCCTCGGGCACCCCGCAAGATGTCTTCGAGGATCCCCGCTGTCGCCAATTCATGGCCCCCGCGGCCTGACCGCTCCACACACCATAACGATAGGAGAAGTTCATGAAATTCCCGATGATGATCGCCACCGCCGTGACAGCGCTTGGCCTCGGCCACACCGCCCAGGCCGATGCCCCCCTTCAGGTCGGCATCTCCGGCGAGCCCTATCCCCCCTTCACCTACAAGGCCGCCAGCGGTGACTGGACCGGCTTCGAGGTGGAGCTGGCCCATGCCATCTGCGACGCCATGGGTCGCGAGTGCGAGATCGCGCCCACCGGCTGGAGCGGCATCATTCCCTCGCTCAACGCCGGACGCATCGATGTGATCATGAACTCCATGTCGATTACCGAGCAGCGCCAGCGGGTCATCGACTTTACCCGCCCCTACTACTTCACCCCGGGGGCCTATGTCGCCGCCCGCGACCTATCTCTCGATATCCCCGACGGTCTGGATGGCCTGGTGATGGGCGTGCAGTCGGCCACCACCAACGCCACCTATGCCCGCCGCGAGCTGCGCGACAGCGGCGTGGATATCCGCCTCTACGATCAGGCGGAGCAGGTCAATAATGACCTGCTATCCGGACGCCTGGACATGGTACTCGCCGACGAGATCGCCATGCTGCAGTTCCTGGATCGCGACGAGGCCGCGGCCTTCGAGATCAAGGCCACCGCCCCCCACCACGAGGCCTACGGCGAGGGCATCGGCATCGGCCTGCGCCAGGAGGATGACGAGCTGCGCGAGGCCCTGAACGCGGCCATCGCCACGGTCATCGAGGACGGCACCTGTGCCAGCCTCTCCGAGGAGTACCTGGGCACCGACGTCTGCGTCTACGACTGAGTCTCACTCGCCACTCCGCTCTCTACCCCCCGGCGCCAATGGCGTCGGGGGCACTTCGTTTCGTGACCGAGGAATAGAGTCGACCATGACTGCCATGACACCGGAAGGGCTCCTCGACTGGGCAGGCCCCATCCTGAGTGGGGCGCTGACCACGGTGCAGATCGCCGTGCTGGCCTACGCCATCGGCCTGCTGCTGGGGCTGTTGGGTGCCGGCGCCAAGCTCAGCCCCTGGGCCCCCCTTCGCGGCCTGGCCACCGCCTACTCCACCCTGATCCGCGCCGTGCCCGAGCTGCTGCTGATCATCCTGCTCTACTATGCCGGCGCCCAGGCGCTGGATGCCCTGCTGGCCCGCCTGGGTATGGCCGGTGCCGTGCAGATTACCGGCTTCGCCACCGCCGTCGGTGTACTGGCCTTCGTCCAGGGCGCCTACATGACCGAGGTGTTCCGCGGCGCCATCCTGGCCATCCCGCGCGGCCAGCTGGAGGCCGCAGACGCCTTCGGCTTCTCGCGCTGGGCTCGCTTCCATCGCATCGTGCTGCCGGGCATGCTGCCCAATGCCCTGCCGGGCATGTCCAACCTCTGGCTGATCCTAATCAAGGACACCGCCTTGATCAGCGTGATCGGCTTCAACGAGCTGTTCTTCACCATCCAGCAGGCCGCCGCCAGCAGCCGCGCCTACTTCCTCTTCTATGCCGCCGCCGGGGTCATCTACCTGCTGATGACCCTAAGCTCCACGGCGCTGTTCGCCCGCCTCGAGCGTCATGTGCGCCGCGGCCAACCCACGGAGGCCTGAGATGGACTTTTCCTGGATAAGCGACCCCTTCTACCAAGGCTATCTGTGGGAGGGTTTCATCAATACCCTGTGGCTGCTGCTGGTCTCGGCGGTGGGCGGCCTGCTCCTCGCCGTCGGGGTGGCGCTGGCCCGACTGCGCGGCCCCTGGCCCCTGGCCTGGCTGACCTGGGCCTTCACCACCGTGATGCGTGGCACTCCGCTGCTGGTGCAGCTGTTCTTCTTCTACTACGGCGTGGGGCGCCTGCTGGAGGGCGTCCCGGGCATCCGCGAGACCTTCCTGTGGCCGCTGCTGCGCGACCCCTTCTTCTTCGCCGCCCTGACGTTCATCCTCAGCGTGGGCGCCTACTCCGGCGAGGTAATCCGGGGCGCCATGCAGAGCGTGCCCCGGGGGGAACTGGAGGCCGGCCGCGCCTTCGGGCTGTCATCCTTCCAGGTACTCACCCGGCTGTGGCTGCCGCGGGCCATCCAGCTCTGCCTTCCCACTCTCACCGGTGAGATGATCCTGCTGCTCAAGTCGGTGCCACTGGTCTCCACTATTGCCATGATGGACCTGCTGCAGGCCGCCAACATCATTCGCGACGAGACCTTCCTGGTCTACGAGCCGCTGCTGTTGATCGCCGGCATCTACCTGGCCACCACCGTGGTGCTGACGATGGTACTGCGCCTGGTGGAACTCAATTTCCCCGGCATGCGGCCGACCCAGCGCCGCTGGCTGCCCATTCGCTGAACAGGACGACGCCCCATGCACTCCCTGACCGAACAGTTTATCGACAACGCCTGGGTGCCGAGCCGAACCGAGGCCTGCCATCCAGTGGTCGACCCCTATCGCGAAGCGATCATCGGCGAGGTCACCCGCGGCGACCCGGCTGACGTGGATGCCGCGGTGGCCGCCGCCCGCCGCGCCCTTCCGGAGTGGCGCGCGACCCCGGAGGCACGACGCGGCGAGTGCCTGAAGGCCATCGCCGCGGGGCTCGAGAGCCGTCGCGAGGCCCTGGCCGAGTCATCGAGTCGCAACAACGGCAAGCCCCTGGCCGAAGCCCATCAGGACCTGGATGATGCCATCGCCTGCTATCGCTACTACGCCGACGCCGCCGTAGCCTTGGGGCGTCGCCAGGGAAGGCTCGAAGACGCCGGCCAGCCCGGCCTGGAGGCGCGCCGCTACTGGGAGCCGGTAGGCGTGGCCGGACTGATCACGCCCTGGAACTTCCCGCTGGTCAGCAGCGCCTGGAAGCTGGCGCCGGCGCTCGCCGCCGGCTGCACGGTGGTGTTCAAGCCCTCGGAGGTCACCCCGCTGCCGGAGCGGGTACTGGCGGAGATCGTCATGGAAGCCGGTCTGCCGCCGGGCGTAGTCAACCTGCTGCACGGCGATGGCGAGGGCATCGGCGCCCCCCTGAGCCGCCATTCCGGCATCGACAAGCTCTCCTTCACCGGCAGCAACCCGGTGGGCGAGGCGGTAATGCAGGCCGCCGCCCGGGGCGTGCGGCCGGTCTCCCTGGAGCTGGGCGGCAAGTCGCCGATCCTGGTGACCGAGGATGCCGATATCGAGCTCGCCCGAGACCTGGTGATGGCCGGCATCTGCTATAACGCCGGGCAGATGTGCTCCGCCACCAGCCGGCTGCTGGTCCACGAGCGTTTGGCTGATGACCTCCAGGCGGCCATCGACGCCGCCATGGCAGAACTGTGCCTGGGCGACCCCCTAACCACAGAGACCGATATGGGTCCCCTGGTCAGGGCTACCCAGCGCGAGCGGGTACAAGGCTATGTGGCCCTGGCTGAAAACGAGGGGCTGCACAGCGAAACAGCTACGCCACTCCTGCCGGCGCAAGGCTACTTCGTGGCGCCGCGCCTCTATCGCGATGTGCCCACCACCAGCCGCCTGTGGCGAGAGGAGATCTTCGGCCCCCTCCTCTGCGCACGCCGTGTGGCCGACGACGACGAGGCCATCGCCCTGGCCAACGACAGCGACTTCGGCCTGGCCGCCACCGTGGTGGCCGGCAACCCGGACCGCGCCGAGGCCATCGCCCGACGCCTGGAGGCGGGTAACGTCTGGTGCAACTGCGACCAGGTGGCACCGCCTCAGGGCAGCTGGGGTGGCATGAAACGCAGCGGCATCGGTCGCGAACTGGGCGAAGCGGGGCTCGATGCCTATCTGGAGTCCAAGCGTATCACTCGCCACCTAGGTCGCTGATAGCGTCACCGATCGCACTGACGACCCGGTCGATCTCGTCACGCTCGACGATGAAGGGCAGGCCGAGCTGGAGGGTGTCGCCGCCGTAGCGCACATAGAAGCCCTTTTCCCAGCACTTCATGGCGATTTCGTAGGGTCGGCGGGCAGGCTCTCCAGGATAGGGTTCGATCTGCAGGGCACCGGCGAGCCCGTAGTTCCGGATATCGCTGATGTAGCGAGTGCCCTTGAGACCGTGCAATGCCTCCTCGAAGACCGGACTCATCTCGCGTACCCGGTCGATCAGGCGTTCCTTCTCCAGCACGTCCAGGGTGGCCAGGGCAGCGGCGCAGGCTGCCGGATGGCCCGAGTAGGTGTAGCCGTGGGGCAGCTCAAGCATATAGTCAGGCCCACCCTGCTCCATGAAGGTCTGGTAGATCTCACCCTGGACGACCACCCCGCCCATAGGCACCGCGCCGTTGGTGAGCTGCTTGGCGAAGTTCATGATGTCGGGCGTCACGCCGAATTCCGCGGCACCGGTCATGGCGCCCATGCGGCCGAAGGCGGTGATCACCTCGTCGAAGATCAGCAGGATGTCGTGCGCATCGCATATCTCTCGCAGCCGCTTGAGATACCCTACCGGCGGCGGGATCACGCCCGCAGAGCCGGCCAATGGCTCGACGATCACCGCGGCGATATTGGAGGCATCGTGCAGGGCGATCAGCTCGAGTAGCTCATCGGCCTTTTCGGCGCCCTGCTCGGGCATGCCCCGCGAGAAGGCATTCTCGGGCATCAACGTATGCGGCAGGTGATCGGCATCGACTCCCTGTCCGTACATCGCACGGTTAGCACCGATTCCGCCCACGCTGATGCCGCCGAAGTTGACGCCGTGATACCCCTTGGCGCGACCGATCAGTTTGGTCTTGGTGGGCTTGCCCTTCTTGCGCCAGTAGGCGCGGGCAATCTTCAGTGACGTATCGGCGCTTTCGGAGCCGGAGCCGGTGAAGAAGGTGTAGTCCAGGCCGGCCGGCGTCAGTTCACGCAGACGATGGGCCAACTCGAAGGCCTTGGGGTGACCGAACTGGAAGGCCGGGGCGTAGTCCAGCTCACGCAGCTGCCGGCTGACGGCATCGGCGATCTCCGGGCGCGAGTGACCGGCGCCGCAGGTCCACAGGCCCGAGAGGCCATCGAAGACCTGCCGCCCCTGGGCATCGGTCAGATAACTGCCCTTGGCCCCCACGATGATGCGCGGGTCACGCTTGAACTGGCGATTGCCGGTGTAAGGCATCCAGTAGGCGTCGAGCTGTTCAGCACTCAAGCCAGCAGCGTAGGGAAATTGCTGAGCGTTCATGGCATTGGCCTCCTGTTGTTATGGCCATCGACGATGGGGTCATGGTTCAAGCTAGCCTCTGCCTTGCCTCCCGGGGCGACTTCCCATAGTGGGCGCGGAAGGCGCGCGAGAAGCTGGAACTCGAGGCGAAGCCGCAGGCGAGCCCCACCGAGAGGATCTTCATATCGGTCTCACCTAGCAGTTGCCACCCTTGCTCCAGACGCCGCTTCAGGTACCAATCGCGAGGCGAGCAACCCAGGTTCTGCTCGAACAGCCGCTGCAACTGGCGCGGCGAGACGCCGCTGCGCTGAGCCACTTCGGCCAGGGTAAGCGGTGTCTCCAGATGGCGCTCCATCAGCGCTACCGCTTCCACTAGGCGGCGGTTGTGGGTCCCCAGGCGGCGCGCCAGGGTCATGCGCTGCTGGTCGCTGCGGCTGCGCAGCCGCTCGTGGATCAGCTGCTCGGAAACGTCGATGGCCAACCGCGCGCCGTGGCGCCGGGAGATCACCTCCAGCGCCATGTCCATGGCCGCCGCCCCGCCGGCGCAGGAGAAGCGGCGCTCGCCGATCTCGAACAACTCGTCGGAGGTCTCGATGGTGGGGAAGCGTTCACGAAAGGCCGGCAGGCTCTCCCAGTGAAGGGTCACCCGCTCGCCCGCCAGCAGCTCTGCGGCCGCCAGGACGACGCAGCCGGTATCCAGCCCGCCCAGAGCGCAGCCGGCCTGATCCAGGCGGTGGAGCCAGGCCACTAGCGGTCGGCTCAGGTGCGACTCCGGCTCGAAGCCGCTGCATATGGCCAGTGAGGGGAGGCGATGCACCTCACCGATGGCCCGGTCGACGAGCAGGGTCATACCGTTGCTGGCCGTGACCGGCCCACCGTCCTCGCTGAACAGGGCCCAGTCGAACAGCGGCCGTCCGCTGATGCGGTTGGCAATGCGCAGCGGCTCCACCGCCGAGAAGAAGGCCATCATCGAGAAGTGCGGCAGCAGCAGGAAGCCGACCGGCTCGGGCAGGGGGCCACGGTACTCGAGACGCACGGCGCTTCGGCTCCCTAGCCGCCGGTCATGTTCATGAAGCGCACCACCTGGACGTCACCGTCGGTGGTGAAGTGGTGACGCTCGGGCTTCTTCGTCATGGCGGCGACGATGGTGGCCTTGAGGCGCTCGGTGTCGCCGGGGTAGCGGCGCAGCACGGCGCGCAGGTCCACCGAGTGCTCGTTGCCGAGGCAGAGCAGCAGGCGGCCCTCGGCGGTGACCCGCACCCGGTTGCAGGCGTCGCAGAAATTGTGGCTATGGGGCGAGATAAAGCCGATCCGTGATTCGCTGTCGGCCATCCGGAAGTAGCGAGAGGGGCCCAGGGTCGTCTCGGTGGTGGGCACCAGGGCGTGGCGAGATTCGATGATCCCGCGCACCTCGTCGCTTCCGCAGAAGGTGGCGGCGCGGTCGTGATCGATGGCCTGGCCCAGCGGCATCTCCTCGATGAAGCTGATATCCACCTTTTCGACACGGGCGAACTCGACCAGGTTGAGCACCTCGTCGTCGTTGCGCCCCTTGAGGATCACCGCGTTGAGCTTGATGCGCTCGAAGCCGGCTTCACGGGCGGCGCGGATGCCGTCGATGACCCTTCCCAGGTCACCGGTGCGGGTCAGGGCGCGGAAGCGCTCCGGGTCCAGGGTGTCGAGGCTGACGTTGAGGCGCTTGAGTCCCCCGGCGCGCAGGGCCCGGGCGTGCTTGGCCAGGCCGGCACCGTTGGTGGTCATGGCGAAGTCGGACAGTCCCTCCATGGCGCCGACCTCCGAGACCAGGGTCTCGACGCCGCGCTTGACCAGCGGCTCGCCGCCGGTGAGGCGGATCTTCTCCACGCCCAGCTCGATGAAGGCGCGGCAAAGGGTGGCCATCTCCTCCAGGGTGAGCACCTGGGCGCGGGGCAGGAAGGTCATCTCCTCGGCCATGCAGTAGACGCAGCGGAAATCGCAGCGGTCGGTGACCGAGAGACGCAGGTAGCGGACGGTGCGGCCGAAGCCGTCGACGAGGGCGCTCATGTCAAGTCCCTAGCGGGCGCCACGCCGGCCTCGGCGTCCATCGGCAGGCGGGCGATCAGCTGGCCCACCTCATCCGCCACCTCGGCGACGGTGGCCTCGTCATAGAACTGACCACGCCGCTTGCGCAGGCCGCGTTCGTATAACTTCACGTGCTCGGTGGGGGTGACGCCGGCGTTGGCCAGGCAGTGGCTGGCACAGTGCATCTGGCAGCCGTCGATCGCGATAACGGGTCGGCCGGAGCGGGCAGTGCGCACAAGGCCGGACACCCCGCCGCCGACGCCGGCGATACAGGACATCTCGGCCACGCCAGAGTGGTCCAGGCGCAGCGCCACGTCGTTGGCCAGTTGGGCCACGTCGGAGCAGCCCGAGCAGGAGTAGACCAGGGTGCGGGGTTTGCTGGTGGCTCGGGACATGTCGCCTCCCTCTTCCGGTGCGTTCCCGACGTCCT
>CAYWBG010000020.1:0-25271 GCA_964456005.1 uncultured Halomonas sp. | reverse complement strand
CCTCGCTGCATTTTCCGTTCTAGCGCCTAGCGCCTAGCGCCTAGCGCCTAGCGCCTAGCGCCCACTAGCTTGGCCGTATACAAAAGGAGCAAGTCAAGGGGTCCCTTGCCACTTGCTCCTTGACGCTTGTCGCTGGTCGAAGGCCCTAGCCGGTATTGCGAAGCCCCGCGGCGATGCCCGCCATGGTGACCATCAGCGCCCGCGAGAGGTCCGCACTGATCGCCCCATCGGCGTCCCGATTGCGCTGCAGCAGTTCCGCCTGCAGGCCGTGGAGAGGATCGATATAGGGGTTGCGCACCTCGATCGCCTGGCGAATCAGCGGCGTGTTCTCCAGCAGCTCCTCTTGCTGAAGGATGGCCAGCACCACCTCATTCAAGCGCAGGAAGCGGCCACGCAGCCTCTCGCCCAACCCCTTGAGCGCCGGTTCGTCCACCAGCCGATGCTCGTAGTAGGCAGCAATGCCCACATCGGCCTTGGCCAGCAGCATCTCCAGCATGTCCAGGTAGGTACCGAAGAAGGGCCAGCTGTCGCGCATCTCCTGCAGCACCGCCAGACCGTTCTCCTCCTCCAGGCGCCTGGCGAACGCCTCACCGCTGCCCAGCCAGGCGGGCAGCATCAGGCGGATCTGGGTCCAGGCGAAGATCCAGGGAATGGCGCGCAGGGTCTCGACGCCTCCGTCTTGGCGGCGCTTGGTGGGACGCGAGCCCAGCGGCAGGCGACCCAGCGAGCCCTCGGGCGTCACCGCCCGGAAGTAGGGCACGAAATCGGGATCCTCGCGCACCACCCCCACGTAGGCACGATGGGCAATACCGGCCAGCCGGTCCATCTCGTCGCGCCACTGGGGCTCCGGGGCGGGCGGCGGCAGCAGGGACGCCTCCAGCACCGCACAGGCGTAGATCTCCATGGAGCGTAGCGCGATTTCCGGCTGGCCGAACTTGAAGCGGATCATCTCGCCCTGCTCGGTGACCCTGAGGCTGCCGTTCACGGAGCCCGGCGGCTGAGAGAGGATGGCCGCATGCGCTGGGCCACCGCCACGCCCCACGGTGCCGCCACGACCGTGAAAGAGCGTCAGGTCGACGCCGTGACGCTCGCACACCGCCACCAGGGTCTCCTGGGCGCGATACTGCGCCCAGGCGGCGGCCAGCTGGCCGGCATCCTTGGCGGAGTCGGAGTAGCCAATCATCACCTCCTGACGGTCACCGCTCAGGGCTCGGTAGCCGGGCAGGGAGAGCAGGCGATCGACGACGTCGCCGGCATGATTGAGGTCATCCAGGGTCTCGAACAGCGGCGCGATGGGCAGGGTCACCCGCCCCCCCACCTCCTTCATCAGGAGTGCCACGGCCAGCACGTCGGAGGGCTCCCCGGCCATGGAGATGACATAGGTCCCCAGCGCTTCGGGCTGTTCGCTGGCGATGACCCGGAAGGTGTCGATCACCTCCCGGGACTCGGTGGAGCACTCCCAGCGCCGCGGAATGAGCGGTCGCCGCGAGGCCAGCTCCTCGAGCAGAAAGGTCTGGCGCTGCTCTTCGCTCCAGTCGCGATAGTGGCCGAGCCCCAGGCAGTCGGTGAGTTCCTCCATCACCTGGGCATGACGGCTCGATTCCTGACGCAGGTCGAGCTTGGTCAGGGTCACGCCGAACACGGCCACCCGGCGCAGGGTATCGAGCAGGGCGCCGTTGGCGATGGTGTCAAGCCCCACGTCGCACAGCGATCGGTAACAGGTGAGCAGCGGCGCATAGAGCTGGTCGCGATTCTGGATAATGGGACCGTCATCGAAGCTGCGCCCCTCCAGAGATGCCTTGGCCCAGTCGCGAGTGGCCTCGACCCTTGCCAGCAGGCGCTTGACCAGCTCGCGATAGGGCTCGGCGACATCGCCCACCTCGGCCTTAAGGGCGCTGTTGGCCTTCCACATGGAGAGCTCGACCTTGAGCTGCTCCAGGTCGCGCAGATAGAGATCGGCGGCCATCCAGCGGCCCAGCAGCAATACCTCGCGGGTCACTCGGGCGGTGACATTGGGGTTGCCATCGCGGTCGCCGCCCATCCAGGAGGCGAAGCGTAGCGGCGCGGCATCCAGCGGCAGGCGCTCGCCGGCGGTCTCCAGCAGCAGGTTGTCCAGGTCGCGGTGGAAGTCGGGCACCGCCTGCCAGAGTGAGTTTTCGATCACCGCGAAGCCCCACTTGGCCTCGTCCACCGGGGTCGGCCGCTCATGGCGGATCTCGTCGGTATGCCAGGCCTGGCTGATCAACTCTTCCAGGCGCCCCTGAGCCCGCAAGCCACGCTCGGGGTAGTCGGAGGAGGACTCGATGGCACTCAGGCAGTCATCGATGGCGTCGTATTTCTGGATCAGGGTGCGGCGGATGACCTCGGTAGGGTGGGCAGTGAGCACCAGTTCGATGCGCATCCCCGCCAGGGCCTCGACCAGTTTTCGCGGGGCGTTGCCGGCCTGACGCGCCCTTTCGAGCAACTCCGAGAGCACCGGCTGAGAGCCGGGGCGGTAATCCTCGACGCGGCGAAAGCGCGCCCGGTAGTGCTGCTCGGCGATGTTGGCCAGGTTGAGGAACTGGTTGAAGGCGCGGGTCACCGGCAGCAGGTCGCGGTCCGGCAAGCGCCGCAAATAGTCGATCAGCTCGCGCTGGGCGTGTTCGTCACCCTGGCGGCCGCGCTTGGCAAAGCCGCGGATGGTCTCGATCTTGTCGACGAACCCCTGCCCCAGGTCATCGGCAATGGTCCGCCCTAGGCTGTCACCCAGGATACGGACGTTATCTCGCAGCGATTCGTGCAGGTCGTGGCTCATGACCGCGTCTCTCCGGCTGCTCCTCCGCCATCGGCGGAGCAGGATGTGAGTGGGGATTCGGCCGCTTCGGCCTCACGCACCTTGGCGGCCTGCCAGAGTCCCTCCATGGCCTCCAGGCCGGCACGTCTCAAGGGCACGTCCTTGGCGGACAGGGCGGCTTCCACATGGCGGAAGCGGCGCTCGAACTTGGCATTGGTGGCACGCAGACACTGTTCGGGGTCGGCCTTGAGGGTGCGTGCCAGATTGGTCACCGCGAACAGCAGGTCGCCCACCTCCTCGGCGGCGTGCTCGCGATCCCCGGCCGCCAGCGCCTCCTCCACCTCATCGAGTTCCTCGCGGATCTTGTCGATGACGCCCCGGGCATCGGGCCAGTCGAAGCCTTCCCGGGCAGCACGCTTGGAGAGCTTGGCGGCCCGGGAGAGGGCCGGCAGGGTGCGCGGGACGTCATCCAACACCGACGCTGGGGCACCATCCAGGACCTCGTCGGGCTCGCCAGTGACACGTTCGGCCCGCTCCTCGGCCTTGATGGCCTCCCAGCGACTGTTGACCTGTCGGGCCTCGATCTCCTCGGCCGTTACGCCCGGCGGGCGCCGCGAGGCGAGGGTGCCGTCGGGAAACACATGGGGGTGGCGGCGCAGCATCTTGGCGGTCAGCACGTGCACCACGTCGCGGAAGTCGAAGCGCCCTTCCTCGGCGCCGAACCGAGCGTAGTAGACCACCTGAAACAGCAAGTCACCGAGTTCACCGGGCAGTTCCTCCCAGGCGCGCCGCTCGATGACGTCGGCCACCTCGTAGGCCTCCTCCAGGGTATGCGGCACGATGGAGTCCCAGTCCTGCTTCAGATCCCAGGGGCAGCCCTGGTCCGGGTCGCGCAGCACCGCCATCAGGGCCAGCAGATCGTCCAGGGAGTGACGTTGGCTCATACGACCTTCCCTCCACCCTTGCCGCGCCAGCCGTCGCGTAGCCGGCGCACCTCGATGACATTGGAGAGCTGCTGGATCCTCGAGAAGAGCCGTCCCAGGGTCTCCAGGCCATCCACCTCCACGGTGATGGTCAGCCGGGCGATGCCGTCGTCGCTGTCGGTGTGGGTATTGACCGCCAGCACGTTGACCTTCTCATATCCCAACACCCCGGTGACGTCGCGCAGCAGGCCAGAACGATCCCAGGCCTGCACCTCGATGTTGACCGGGTACTGGGTGTGGGCGCGCTCGCCCCACTCCACCTCGATGATGCGCTGAGGCTCGTCGAGGCGCAGCTGCAGGATGTTGGGGCAGTCCTGGCGGTGCACGGTGACGCCGCGCCCCTGGGTGATGAAGCCGACGATGGGCTCCCCCGGCACCGGGTGGCAGCAGTTGGCCATGCTGGTCTTGAGGTTGCCGACGCCCAGCACGGTGATGTCGGAGCCGGCTCCCTTGCCGGGGGGGCGCCTGGGCTTGGCCAGCAGTCGCTCGAGCTGTTCCTGGTCGTCGCTCAGACCGAACAGCTGCTGGGCCTGGTGCAGCACCTGGCCGATGCGCAGGTCGCCGGCGCCAAGCGCCGCATACATGTCCTCGGCGCTGGTGTAGTTGACCTTCTTCGCCAGTGCCTTGAGGTCCATGCCCTCGACATCCAGGCGCTTCATCTCGCGCTCGAAGAGCGCGCGACCCTCCTCAACGTTCTGGTCGCGGGCCTGGTGCTTGAACCAGGCCTGGATCTTGGCCCGTGCCCGAGACGTCCGCACGTAGCCCAGGCTGGGGTTGAGCCAGTCGCGGCTGGGGCCACCCTTGCTGGCGGTGAGGATCTCCACCTGCTGCCCGGTCTTCAGCTTGTAGGTGAGCGGTACGATGCGACCATTGACCTTGGCGCCACGGCAGCGGTGGCCCACCTCGGTGTGCACCCGGTAGGCGAAATCGATGGGGGTTGCCACCCGCGGCAGGTCGATGACGTGCCCGTCGGGTGTGAAGACATAGATACGATCCGGGGCCACGTCGCTGCTGAGCCCCTCGCTCAGGTCGCCCAGGTCCCCGACCTCTTCCTGCCATTCCAGCACCTGGCGCAGCCAGGCGATTTTCTCCTCGTAGCCGGTGCTCTTGGCCTTGGTATCGTGCCCCTTGTAGCGCCAGTGGGCGCAGACGCCGAGCTCGGCCTCCTCGTGCATGGCGAAGGTACGGATCTGGATCTCAAGCACCTTGTTCTCGGGGCCGATCACCGCGGTGTGCAGCGACTGGTAGCCGTTCTTCTTGGGGTTGGCGATGTAGTCGTCGAACTCGTTGGGCACATGGTGCCAGCACGAGTGCACCAGCCCCAGCACGGTGTAGCAGTCAGCCACCTCGGGGACCAATATGCGCACCGCGCGAATGTCGTGGACCTGGGAGAAGTCGATGCGCTTGCGCTTCATCTTCCGCCAGATCGAGTAGATGTGCTTGGCCCGACCGTCGACGTCATAGCGGGTGATGCCCTGGGCCTCCAGCAGCCCCTTGAGGGTCTCCACCACCTCGGCGATATAACGGTCGCGATCGAGGCGCTTCTCGGCCAGCTGGCGGGCGATGGCCTTGTAATCATCCTCTTGCAGGTAGCGAAAGGAGAGGTCCTCCAGTTCCCACTTGAGATGGCCGATCCCCAACCGGTGGGCCAGGGGGGCATAGATGTCGAAGACCTCCTTGGCCACCCGCAGCTGCTTCTCGCGGGGGGCGTCCTTGACCCGACGCAGGGCACAGGTGCGCTCGGCGATCTTGATCAGCGCCACACGGACGTCGTCGATCATGGTGACCAGCATCTTGCGCAGGTTGTCCTGCTGATCGTGCTGGCTCATATCGTGGCTGGGCAGCTGGGACGCGCTGATCGCCGCCATCTGCAAGACGCCGTCAATCAGCGCGGCGACCTCCTGGCCGAACTGCTCGTTGACCGCTGAAAGATCGATCATGCCCTCGCGCACGGCCCGGTAGAGCGTCGCGGCCACCAGAGTTTCCTGGTCGAGCTTCAGCTCACCGAGGATATCGGCCATTTCCAGGCCCATGCGAAAGCTCGAGCCCTCGGAAAGCCAGCGGCTATGGGGACGGCCCGCCTCCCGCTCCAGGCGCTCGGCCAGCCGACAGGCATGGCGCAGCGCCTCGGGGTCACGCAGTTTGACGTCCTCATGCAGGCGCTCAACCCACAGGTCGATATCCACATGCCCCGTCTCGGTGAGAGGCTGGTCCTCACGGACTTTAACCATCGGGTGATGCTCCTTGCCGCTGCTGCCCAATCCATGGGCCCTCCAACAGCAGCATCGATTCCAGGTGCGAGGTGTGCACGAACATGTCGGCCACAGCGGCACGCTTGACCCGGTAACCACCATGCACAAGACATGCCGCATCCCGGGCCAGGGTCGCCGGGTCGCATGAGATATACAGCACCCGGGCCACGGGGCGGTTGACCAGCGCCCGGCAGACCGCCTCGGCCCCCCCGCGAGGCGGGTCCAACACTACGCTGTCAGGCGCGGCTTCGGCCAGCAGCCGCATCACGGCCTCGACATCGTCGAGGTCGGCCTGACGAGCCGTGACGTCCAGGCCCTGTTCTGGTGAATTGACACGAGCGTTCTCGGCCAGTCGCTCGACCATGGCCGGGTTGCCCTCCACGGCGACAACCCGGGCACCGGCGGAGGCCAGCGGCAGGCTGAAGTTGCCCACTCCGGCGAACAGGTCCAGCAATACCGCGCCGTCCAGCCCGTCGAGCCAGCTCAGGGCGGTGGTCACCATCTGCCGGTTGACCTCGGCATTGGCCTGCAGGAAGTCCCCCGGGGCAAAGCCCAGGGTGACCTCGCCCTGGGCTGCCGGCACTCGTACGCTGAGCGACGGCGCCGGTGTCAGCCATGTCAGGCTTGGCGACTCGCGTCCCGCCAGCCAGGCGAGATGCAGCCCGTGCGCCGCGGCAAACGCCAGCCAGCGGGCCCGGTCGTCGTCCAGCACCCTGAGTTGGCGCACGATCACTACCCGTCCCTGGTCGCTGTCGAGGAGTTCCAGGTGCCCCACCTGGCGGGGCGCCGCCAGGCTGTCCAGTTGTTGCTGCAGGGGCACCAACAGGGCATTGAGCGCCGGCACCAGGATGGTGCAGTCGGCGATGTCCACCAGGCGATGGCTGTGCCGTGCCCGAAAGCCCAGATGGACGCTGCCCTGGGCATCGACCTTAACGCCCAGGCGCGCGCGGCGTCGGTAGCCATCCGGCGACCCGGCAAGGCGTTCCGGCTCCCCCGGGACCTCGACGCCCTGCCGAGCCAGCAGGTCGACCAGCACCCGGGCCTTGTGGCGGCGCTGAGCGGACAGGGCCAGGTGCTGGAGGTCGCAGCCGCCGCAGCGAGCGAAGTATTCACAGGGCGGCGTGACACGCTCCGGCGAGGCCTCCAGCACCTCACGCAGGTGTGCCTCGTCGAAGCGCTTGCGGGTCCGATGCACGGCCGCCACCACCCGCTCCCCGGGCAGCGCCCCCTCGATGAACAGCGTCTTGCCGTCCGGGGAGTGGGCCAGACCGCGGCCATCGTGGGCCAACCGCTCTACGGTAACGCCCCGGGACTGTTCATCACGGGCGTCATCGTCACTGGCGTCAGGCGTGCCGAGGCCCCCCTGGGGGGCCTGACGGCCCTGCAGCCCGGACACGCCCGAGCGTTCTCGGCGCGGACGCCGCTTACCCAGCATCGCCATGTCAGGCCTCCGGGGCGAACAGGCCGGTGGAAAGATAGCGGTCGCCACGGTCGCAGACGATGAAGGCGATGACCGCATTCTCTACCTCCTCGGCCACGCGCAGCGCGCCGGCCAGGGACCCACCCGACGAGACACCGGCGAGAATCCCCTCCTCGCGGGCCAGCCGCCGCATGTGCTCCTCGGCCTCGCGCTGACCGATATCGATCACCCTGTCGACCCGGCTGGCATCGAAGATGCTGGGCAGGTACTCCGGCGGCCAGCGGCGGATGCCGGCGATGCTGGCGCCGTCCTCGGGCTGCAGACCGATGATCTGCACCTCGGGATTGCGCTCCTTGAGTGCCTGAGAGGCCCCCATGATGGTGCCGGTGGTACCCATGGAACTGATGAAGTGGGTCACCCGCCCGGCAGTCTGCTCCCAGATCTCAGGACCGGTGCCACGGTAGTGGGCCAGCGGGTTATCGGGGTTGGCAAACTGATCCAGACGCTTGCCCTCGCCGCGGGCCAGCATGGCCTCGGCCACATCCCGGGCCTGCTCCATCCCACCCGCCTTGCTGACGGTAATCAGTTCGGCGCCGAAGGCAGCCATGGCCTGCTTGCGCTCCTCGGAGGCATTCTCGGGCATGATCAGTACCATGCGGTAGCCTCTGATGGCCGCCGCCATGGCCAGGGCAATACCGGTATTGCCCGAGGTCGCCTCCACCAGGGTGTCACCGGGGGTGATCTCGCCGCGCGCTTCGGCCTGCACGAGCATGGAGAGGGCGGGGCGATCCTTCACCGAACCGGCGGGATTATTGCCCTCCAGCTTGGCCAGCAGGACATTGTTGCGTCCGGCGTTGATGCGCTTGAGGCGAACCAGCGGCGTGTTGCCGACGACATCCTCGAGGGTAGGGAAATGCATGCAACCTTCCTTGTGGAATAGGGCGTTAATTCATTATATCCATGCCACCGCGGGGTGGACAGGCATCCGCCCGGGCTGTGTCATACTAGAAGCAGCCACCTGCAGAGAGCCTGCCGATGTCCCTGAAGTTCCGCCTGCTGCTGACCATCCTGGTGCTTCCCCTGCTGCTGCTTCTGGCTGGGGCCAGCCTGGCCATCAGCCTGCACAAGCCACACCACGAGGCCCTGCTGCAGGAGCGGCTCGACGATGCCGTGGCGCTGCTGGGTCCCGCCCTGGCCGAGGCCGTTGCCGCCGGCGACGAGGCCCGCCTGGAGGAGACCGCCGCACGCCTGCTGGCCCTTGACATGGTCCCGGCGCTGGCCCTGGTCGGCGCCGAAGGCCAGCGTGAGCTGGAGATCGGCCGGTTGCGCGCGCCGGTCATCCCGCCCGATGAGGAGGCGTCAGGCTGGAACACCCGCGAGAATCCATGGCGCCTGCAGACCCCGCTTCCCGGCGACACGTCCCACTGGCTGGTGCTCGATGTCAATGCCAGCCACCTGCTCATCGGCCATTATCGACAGCTGCTGATGGCCGTGGGGCTGCTGGTGCTCGCCGGCGCGATTCTGGCCTGGTTCAGCCATGCCACCCTGCGGCGTCTCCAGCAACCGCTGACCCAGACCCAGGCAGCACTCTGGCGGCTGGCTCACGGCGAGACTCCCGAGCGACTGCCCCCCTCGCCCCCGGAGTTGGGCCAGCTTACCGAGCGTGTCAATATCCTGGCCGACCGCCTGGCCAGCTCCCGCGAGGAGATGCAGCGCCAGGTGGAACAGGCCACCGCCGAGCTCGAGGAGTCCATGGAGACCATCGAGGTGCAGAACATCGAGCTCGACATGGCCCACCGCCGGGCCCTGGAGGCCAATCGTATCAAGTCGGAGTTCCTGGCCAACATGAGCCATGAGATCCGTACCCCACTCAATGGCATCATCGGCTTCTGCCGGCTGCTCGCCCGCTCGCCGCTGGATCGCCGCCAGCGGGACTGGCTGGAGCACGTCCAGCTCGCCTGCAACAACCTGCTGAGGTTGGTCAACGACGTGCTCGACTTCTCCAAACTGGAGGCCGGCCGGCTGGAGCTTGAGCGCCTGCCCGTGGACATGGTGGCCCTGGTCGACGAGGTGCTGGGTCTGCAGGCGCCGGAGGCGCACCACAAGGGGCTGCAGCTGCTCGGCCTGGTGTATGACGACGTCCCCGCATCGCTCAGCGGCGACCCGCTGCGGATACGCCAGGTGTTGACCAACCTGGTCAACAATGCCGTCAAGTTCACTCAGCATGGTGAGGTGCTGGTGCGCGTCATGGTGGAACAGGCCGAGCCCGGCCGGGTGACGCTGAAAATCAGCGTCAGCGATACCGGTATCGGCCTCTCGACGGAGCGGCAGCGACGGCTCTTCCACGCCTTTCAGCAGGCGCAGGCCAGTCACTCCCGGGAGTTCGGTGGCACGGGACTGGGCCTGACCATCTGCCGCCAGCTGGTGGAGCAGATGGGTGGCGAGATCGGCGTGGAGAGCAGGCCGGAGCAGGGATCCACCTTCTCCTTCACCTTGCCGCTGGAAGGGGACGAGCAGGAGCGACGGCCGGAGCTGCGGCTCACCGGGGAGACGGTGCTGATCGACGAAGCGCACCCCGCCACTCGGCGCGCGCTGCGCCACCTCTTCGAGCGCTGGGGCGCAGATCCCGTGGAGGGTCCGATGAAGCCGGGTCAGGCTCCGGCACTGCTGGTGGCGAGCCTGCCAGCCGACCTGACCGGAGAGGCGGCACAGGCCTGGCAGCAGCGGCTGGATGACCTGGGCTGCCCCGCCCTGCTGTTGGTCAACGCCAGCCCTCTGGATCTACCTACCCTGACGCTGCCTCGGGGAGGGGAGATCCTCGGAAAGCCGCTGTCCAGGGCGATGCTGGTCGAGGCCGTCGGCCGCTGGCTGGGGGGAGGCATGGCGGCGAAGGCCCAGGAGACGGCGGGGGCATGGCACCTGCTGGCCGTGGACGATACCGAATCCAACCGCCTGCTGCTGCGCGAACTGGTCCAGCGTCCGGGTATTCAGGTGGACCTGGCGGCCAGCGGCGAGGAAGCGCTGAGTGCGGCCCGACAGCGGCACTATGACCTGGTGCTGATGGACGTCCGAATGCCCGGCATGGACGGGGTCGAGGCAACGCGGGCACTGCGGCGACTCGACGATACCTGGGCTCGCACCCCGATCATCGCCGTCACGGCCCACGTACTGGAGGAGGAGCGACGCCGGCTGCTGGCCAGCGGCATGGACGAAGTGCTGGTCAAGCCGCTGGTGGGAGATGACCTGGCCGCCCTGCTCGCCCACCACCTGGGTCAGCCAATCGCGCTTCCCGAGGTGAGCGAAGCGCCTGCGGGAGACAGCATGGATGACGGTGAACTGCCCACCGTGGACCTGGCGCTGGGAACGCGGCTGGCCGGGGGGCGCGAGACCCTGGCCCGGCAACTGCTGGCGCAGCTGGCCGATTCGCTCCCGGAAACCGAGACGGCGATTCGCCAGGCGCTGGGTGGCAAGGATGACGAAGCGCTGCTGGAGGCCATCCACGCCCTCAACGGTGCCTGTCGCTACTGCGGCGCTCCACGCCTGGGACTGGTCGCCGAGACCCTGGAGACGAGGCTGCGCTCACGGGGGCGAGAGGCAGTGTTGCCGCTACTCGACGACCTCTTCGCCGCCATGCTCGCGCTGCGCGACTGGACAGACCGGGAGGCCTCTCAGCCCTCGAGCACCACGAAGGCCACGACCAGCGCCTCCTCGTCGGAGATCGACAGATGAGCGGCGCGAACACCCGTGGCCATGGCCAGCTCATGAGCCTGGCCGGCGAGCACCAGTGACGGCCGCCCCAGGGCGTCGTTGACCACCTGGATTTCGGTCCAGCGCATCCCGAGCCGCAGGCCGGTACCCAGCGCCTTGACGAAGGCTTCCTTGGCGGCGAAGCGCTTGGCCAGGTAGGAAGCCGGTGCCGGATGGCCGTTGAAACGCTCCCTTTCCGCCTCTCCCAGCAGGCGTTCTGCAAAGCGGTCGCCGTGGCGGTGGATGGCCCGCTCGAAGCGCTCGATCCGCGCGATATCGGTGCCGATGCCGAGGATCATGGGTTAGTGGTGATGGTCATTGTCGTGTTCATGGTCGTGGTCCAGCGCCTCCAGAGACGCAACGAAACCGGCTTCCTGGCCGGCGATGGCCAGTCGCTTCATCTCGGCCACCGCCTCCTTGAGCCCCACGAACAGCGCCCGGGCGATAATGGCGTGGCCGATGTTGAGCTCGTGTAGGCCGGGGATGGCGGCGATGGCCTCCACGTTATGGTAGTTCAGCCCGTGGCCGGCGTTGACGGTCAGCCCCAGTTCCAGCGCCATCTCGGTGGCCGCCGCGAGACGGGTATGCTCGCGTCGGGCGGCGTCACCGGTGGTTTCGGCATAGGCGCCGGTATGTAGCTCGATCACCGGCGCCCCGGCACGCCCCGCGGCTTCGATCTGAGCCGGCTCGGGATCGATGAACAGCGAGACCTCGCAGCCTGCCGTCGCCAGGCGCTGGCAGGCGGCATGGATAGCCTCGAAGCCGCCGACCACGTCGAGCCCACCCTCGGTGGTCAGCTCTTCGCGCTTCTCCGGCACCAGGCAGACATGGGCCGGGCGCAGCGTCTCGGCGAGGCGGATCATCTCCTCGGTCACCGCCATCTCCAGGTTCATGCGGGTGTTTAGCACCTCGGCCAGCAGGCGCACGTCACGCTCCTGGATATGCCGGCGATCCTCGCGCAGGTGCACGGTGATGCCATCGGCGCCGGCTTCCTCGGCCAGCAGTGCCGCCTGGACGGGATCCGGATAGCGGGTACCGCGGGCCTGGCGAAGGGTGGCAATATGGTCGATGTTGACGCCGAGCAGGAGTCGGGGGGGATGCATGGCACGGTCCTTGGATATGCGGAAAGTCGGGAGACAGGGCCCTTTTGGGGTCAGACCCCGGCCGGACCACCCTGCCCATCTTGGAGCACTACGGGGACGATATTACCCGCCGCCGGGGTCTGACCCCAAAAGGCCAGTCCGACGGCGCTCGGCAAGCTGATGCATCAGCTCCCGGGAGCGAAGCGGGCGGGAGCCCAGCAGCGGCGCCAGCGCCGCCCGGGTGACCGCCTTGGCGGGGCCGGCAAGACCCGGGGCATCCCAGTCGCCGGCCGCCAGCAGGCGCAGGGTGCGACCGTCCAGGCCCGGCTGGCCGGGGCGAAAGGCGCGGGTGGCGGCATCGAAGACGTAGCGACCCTGTGGGTCGAGCTCGCGGCCATCGCCTTCGACAAAGCGCGGCGCGGCGTCCAGCGCCTCGAGCAGCGCCAGTTCCAGCCGTCGCAGGGCCGCGGCGCGGCCCTGCGGGCGCGGCAGTGCCTCAAGCAGCGCCGCGTAGAAGGCGAACACCTCGGCCACCGGCAGCTCCACCGGCAGCGTGCGGGTGAGCAGCTCGTTGGCGTAGAACCCGCATAGCAGCCCCTCGCCGACCAGCAGCGCCGGGGCGCCGTGGCTCTCCATCAGGCGCAGGCGCTTGAGCTCGCCCTCCCCGGTCCAGGTCAGGTGCAGCGGCGCAAAGGGCTGTAACCGGCCCCGGGACCGCGACCCCGGGCGCTGTACTCCCCGTGCCACCGCCCGGACATGCCCGTGGTGCAGCGTCAGCAGCTCCACCAGGGCACTGGTCTCACGATAGGGGCGCCTGTGCAGCAGGAAAGCGGGTTCAGGGGTCATAGGGCCTTCGGCAAGGAGCAAGGGGCAAGGCGCTTAGTCCAAATTGTAACCCAGGCTCTTGAGGGCTCGCTCATCGTCGGACCAGCCGCGCTTCACCTTGACCCAGAGATTGAGCATCACCTTGGCGTCCAATGCGCGCTCCATGTCGAGCCGCGCTTCTCGGCCGATGCTCTTGATGCGCTCGCCGTTCTCGCCGATCAGGATCTTCTTCTGCCCCTGGCGCTCCACCAGGATCAGGGCGCTGATGTGCACTACTCGGCCCTCGTCGCGAAACTCCTCGATCTCGACGGTCATCTGGTAGGGCAGTTCGTCACCGAGCTGACGCATCACCTTCTCACGCACCAGCTCGGCGGCCAGGAAGCGCTGGCTCCTGTCGGTGACCTGATCCTCTGGGAATAAGTGCACGCTCTCGGGCAGGTGCCTGGCCACTTCGATCTCCAGTTCCGGCACATTGGTGCCGTGCTTGGCGGAGATCGGCACGATGGCGGCGAAGTCGCGCCTAGCGCCGACCTCCTCCAGCCAGGGCAGCAGGCTGGTCTTGTCCTGCAGCCGGTCCACCTTGTTAACGGCGAGGATCACCGGGGCCTGGACGTGCTCGAGGCGCTGCAGAACCACCTGATCCTCGTCGCTCCAGCGGGTGCGGTCGATGATGAACACGACGCAGTTCACGTCTCGCAGGGCCTGAGTGGCGGCCTGGTTCATGAAGCGGTTGATCGCCTTGTTGCGATCTTTCGCCAGGATATGGATACCGGGAGTGTCGACGTAGATGAACTGCGCCTCCCCCTCGGTCTTGATGCCCATCACCTGGTGGCGGGTGGTCTGGGGACGCCGTGAGGTGATGGAGATCTTCTGGCCGAGGATCCGGTTCATCAGCGTCGACTTGCCGACGTTGGGACGACCGACGATGGCCACGAAGCCGCAGGTCTGGGTCATGGTCGTGCTCCCTGTGCGTTGGCCCTGACGGGTTCCAGCAGGACCAGGGCCTTCTCGGCGGCCTGCTGCTCGGCGTGGCGCCGGCTGGCCCCCTCGCCGATAGTGTGCTTGTCGAGCATCTCCACGTGGCACTCCACGGTGAAGGTCTGGGCGTGCGCCTCGCCCTCCACCTTGACTACCTCGTAGCGGGGCAGCGGCGACTGTCGCGACTGCAGGAACTCCTGCAGACGGGTCTTGGGATCCTTCTGGGTATCCTGCAGGCTGGTGCTCTCCAGTCGTGCCGCATACCAGGAGAGCACGCGACCGCGCACCGCCTCCATGCCGGCGTCCAGGTAGATGGCGCCGATCACCGCCTCCACGGCGTCGGCCAGGATCGACTCGCGGCGGTGGCCGCCGCTCTTCATCTCGCCGGACCCGAGCCGCAGATACTCGCCAAAGCCCATTTCCCGGGCCAGCTCGGCCAGGGTCTGCCCCTTGACCATACGGGCGCGCAGGCGTGAAAGCTGACCTTCCCGCGCCTCGGGGAAGCGCTGGAAGAGCGCCTCGGCGATGACGAAGTTGACAATGGAGTCGCCAAGGAACTCGAGGCGCTCATTGTTCTGACCGCCAAAGCTACGGTGGGTCATGGCCAGTTCCAGCAGGGTAGTGTCGCTGAAGGCGTGGCCGAGTCGTCGGCTGAAGGTGTAGAGGGAGAGGCTCACGTAATTCCTGTTGTCTAATGACTGAAGCCGGCTGTCGTGTCGGGCCCGACACGGGCTCAGTGGATGCGGCGTACGTCCGAGAAGCTGGGCAGGCCGCCGTCCCAGTGCATCCAAACGGCGAAGGCGCGGCCGACGATGTTCTCTTCGGGCACGAAGCCCCAGTAGCGGCTGTCGTTGGAGTGGTCGCGGTTGTCGCCCATGGTGAAGAAGTGGCCATCCGGCACGACCAGCTCACGCAGATGAGGGCCAGGGTCACGAGGATCATTGTAGATGCGGTGCTCCACCTCGCCCAGGCGCTCACTCAGAAGCAATGCATTGGAGGCACCCTCAGGTGCGTCTTCCAGCAGCGCCTTGGGCACCGCCTCGCCGTTCACATAGAGCTGCTTGCCCTCATAGCGGATGCGGTCTCCGGGCAGGCCCACCACGCGCTTGATGAAGTTCACCGAAGGCTCGTTGGGGAAGCGGAACACCATGACGTCGCCCCGCGCCGGCTCGTTGAACTCGACCAGGCGGGTGTGCACCACCGGCAGGCGCAACCCGTAGGTGAACTTGTTGACCAGAATGAAATCTCCCACCTCCAGGGTCGGACGCATGGATCCCGAGGGAATCTGAAACGGCTCGACGACGAAGCTGCGCAGCACCAGAACCACCAGCAGCACCGGAAAGAAGGAGCGCGAGTAGTCCACCGGCCAGGGCTCCTTGAGCACCTTCTCGCGGGCACGGTCATTGAGGCCCTCGGTGGTGCCGGCTTCCACCGTTTCCAGATTGCGCCGCCGCGCCGGACGCCACCAGATGAGATCCAGCAGCCAGATCACGCCGGTGAAGGCAACCGCCACCACCAGCAGCAGAGAGAAGTCCATGAGGTTATGCGTCCCTAGCGATTGATATCAGTCGTTGACCTTGAGCACGGCGAGGAAGGCGTCCTGGGGAATCTCCACCCGACCGACCTGCTTCATGCGTTTCTTGCCCGCCTTCTGCTTCTCGAGCAGCTTCTTCTTGCGGGTCATGTCGCCGCCATAGCACTTCGCCGTCACGTTCTTGCGCAGCGCCTTGACGGTCGAGCGCGCCACCACCTGGCCGCCGATGGCCGCCTGGATGGCCACGTCGAACATCTGACGGGGAATCAGTTCCTTCATCTTCTCGACCAGCAGTCGGCCACGACCGTGAGCATGATCGCGGTGGATGATCACCGCCAGAGCGTCGACCTTGTCGCCGTTGATCAGCACGTCGAGGCGCACCAGCTTGGCCTCCTGGAAGCGCTCGAAACTGTAGTCCAGCGAGGCATAGCCCTTGGAGATGGACTTGAGGCGGTCGAAGAAGTCCATCACCACCTCAGACATGGGCAGCTCGTAGACCAGCTGGATCTGGCTGCCCAGGAACTGCATGTCAAGCTGAGAGCCGCGACGATTCTCGCACTCCATGATCACGTTGCCGACAAACTCCTGGGGCACCAGGATGCTGGCGCGGACGATGGGTTCACGCATCTCCTCGACATCGGCCATGTCGGGCAGCTTGGAAGGGTTGGAGACATACTTAAGCTCGCCGTTTTTCATGGCAAGCTCGTAAACCACGGTGGGTGCCGTGGTCAGCAGATCCAGGTCGTATTCGCGTTCGAGGCGCTCCTGGACGATCTCCATGTGCAGGGTGCCCAAAAAGCCCACCCGGAATCCGAAGCCCAGGGCGTCGGAATTCTCCGGCTCATAGGCCAGGGACGCATCGTTCAAGGCCAGCTTTTCCAGGGCATCTCGGAAGTCTTCGTAGTCGTCGGCGCCGACGGGGAACATGCCGGCATAGACCTGGGGCTTGACCTTCTGGAAGCCGGGCAGCCGCTCGACATCGGGGGTCTTGGCATGGGTGATGGTGTCCCCCACCGGGGCGCCCTGAATCTCCTTGATACCGGCAACCACGAAGCCTACCTCGCCGGCGCGCAGCACGTCGGTCTGGTGACGCAGCGGCGTGAAGATACCCACTTCGTTGGCCTGCCAGTCGCGGCCGGTGGACTTGATGCGAATCTTCTCACCCTTCTTCATGGTGCCATCGAAGATCCTCACCAGGGAGACCACGCCCAGGTAGTTGTCGAACCAGGAATCGATGATCAGCGCCTGCAGCGGCGCTTCCGGATCCCCCTTGGGCGACGGGATGTCGCGCACCAGGCGCTCGAGCAGGGCATCGATGCCCAGGCCGCTCTTGGCCGATACCTGGCAGGCATCGGTGGCGTCGAGCCCGATGATCTCCTCGATCTCGTGGCCCACCTTGTCGGGGTCTGCCTGGGGCAGGTCCATCTTGTTGAGCACCGGCAGCACCTCGAGCCCCTGCTCGATGGCGGTATAGCAGTTGGCCACCGACTGGGCCTCGACGCCCTGGGCGGCATCCACCACCAGCAGCGCGCCCTCGCAGGCGTAGAGCGAGCGCGACACCTCGTAGGAGAAGTCCACGTGTCCCGGCGTATCGATGAAGTTGAGCTGGTAGGTATTACCGTCCTGGGCGTGGTAGTCCAGGGTCACCGACTGGGCCTTGATGGTAATGCCGCGCTCGCGCTCGAGGTCCATGGAGTCGAGCACCTGCTCCTTGAGCTCACGTTCGGTCAGCCCTCCGCAGGTCTGGATCAAGCGATCGGCCAGGGTCGACTTGCCGTGGTCGATGTGGGCGATGATCGAGAAATTGCGGATATGCTTGAGCTTGTCGGGTGCGGTGTCTTGGGCCATCGAGAGAGGTCTGCCTGATAGGGTTCTGGCCAGTTCCAACGACAGGCGAGCCGCCGGAAGGTGGCCGGGATTGAGCGCTATTGTACCGGCATGCGCCGGCCAGATACAGCGAACCCGGCGGACAGGGCCGCCGGGTTCCGATGGGCCTGGGTAGAGGGATCAGTCGCCGGCGAGCCGCAAGGCCACGAAGAGCGAACGACCATCGCGGTAGAGACGCACCGGCACAGCGCGATCGGTGGGCAGGCCGCCGACCAGTTCCATTAGCGACTCGGGGCCGACCACCGCCTGATGATCAATGCTGACCAGGATGTCGCCGGGGCGAATGCCCGCCGCGGCGGCGGCGCCATCCGGGTCGACTTCGCGGACCCTCACACCGCCCTCGATGCCGAGTCGCTCGCGCTCGGGAGCCTCCAGCTCGCCCACCGACACGCCCAGGCGGGCCTGGCGGCTCTCCTGGGGTAGCGTGGCGGTGGCCTGCTCGGCCTCCGGCCAGTCACCCAGGGTGACGCTGAGCTCGCGACGCTCGCCGTCCCGCATCAGGACGAGCTCCACCTCGCTGTCCGGCGCAGTGCGGCCAATCAACCGCGGCAGGGTGCTGGAATCGTGCACGCGGGCGTCGTCCACCTCGAGGACGATATCGCCCGCCTGGAGGCCGTCACGGGCGGCCGGACCCTCCGGGTCCACGTCGGCGATCAGGGCACCGCGGGGACCGTCCATGCCGAAGGACTCGGCCAGGTCTCGGGAGACCGGCTGGATCATCACCCCCAGCCAGCCACGACGGACCTGGCCGTCATCGCGCAGCTGGTCTGCCACGTCCATGGCGACGTTGATGGGGATGGCAAAGGAGAGGCCCATGAAGCCACCGCTGCGGGTGAAGATCTGGGAGTTGATGCCGATCACCTCGCCGTCCAGGTTGAACAGCGGTCCCCCGGAATTGCCGGGGTTGATGGCCACGTCGGTCTGGATGAAGGGTACATAGGCATCCCGCGGCAGGGTGCGGTCAATGGCACTGATGATACCGGCCGTCACGGAGTAGTCGAAGCCGAACGGCGAGCCGATGGCGGCGACCCACTCCCCCACCCGGAGGGTATCAGAATCTCCCAGCATGAGCGTGGGCAGCTCTTGGGCATCTACCTTGAGCAGGGCCACGTCGGTCCTGTCATCGGCACCGATCAGCTCAGCAGCCAGCTCGCGGCGGTCATTGAGGCGCACCAGAATCTCGTCAGCGCCCTCCACCACGTGGGCGTTGGTCAGGATATAGCCATCGTCACTGATGATGAAGCCTGAACCCAGCGACTGACGCTCCTGGGGTCGACCGGGGCCCTGGCCTCCTGGCGGCGACGGGAAGCGATCCCCGAAAAAGTGGCGAAAGATCTCGGGCAACTCCTGGCCGCCGAACCCCTGGAGGGGGTTATCACGACCCTGCACCGTGCGGGTAGTCGAGATGTTGACGACACCGGGGGCGGCATCCTCGACCAGTACGGTGAAGTCGGGCAACTCACGAGCCGTGGCTGTCTGCCAGGCCAACAGGCTCGCGGCCAGCAGCATCCACAGGGAGAGGGAGTGGGTCATGCGCTTCATGAAAGGCTCCTGCGAATGGTAGGAAGTAGAATATCGGCTGCCGGGGTGAAAACCGACCCCGGCAGCCTGGCCAACCCGTCGAACCCAAGGGCCGGGCTGCCAGCGTCATGGGCTCGCTGGATAAGGCTCATGGCGACTGGCCCTCCCCTGGGGCAGCCCGCCACTCCAGCGTATCGGCCACGCGCAGCAGCACTCGAGGGGGCAGTTCACCCATCACCACGACCTGCCTTGCCTCATCACCCAGGTCGCGATGACGGACAGCGGCGTGGGAGACGCCGAGACGATGAACCCCGGGGGCCAATAGCTCGGCCTGGTCGAGGGGCTCCACGAAGAGGCTCAGGGTGGAGAGGCCATCGCTGTAGAGGCGATGGGCCACTCGGTCGCCATGGCGGGCACTCTGGGTGGTGACCGGCTGAGGGGTGAACCCTTTGGGCAGCCAGCCCGGCCGCCAGGGGTCCTCGGGGGGCTGGCGCCGCCGGTCCAGCATTACCACGCCGTCATGCAGCTGTGGCTGGGTCAGCTCGGTAAGCTGGAAGGTTTCGACGACTCGCCCGGTCTCGTCGACCAGGGACTGTTTCAGGGGCAGGCCGGTGGCCTCGTCGAGCCACAGGCGATGCCCGAAGCGCAGGCCGTCAAGGGGGGAGATCTCAAGGCGTCGAGCACGGCGGTCGGCGATGCGCTCCTCTCCATCCAGCTTCAGGCGGTAGAGGCCGTCGAGATGCTTGGCGATACCGAACGGCGAAGCGGAAGCATCGCCCCCCTCTCCGGCCCAACTCACCCGGCCGATTCGACCACGCCGCTCGAAGATCAGGGGGGGGCCATCGAGAAAGCGGGCCACGCCCCGCTCGATACCGTCACGAATGTCATGGGAAAGAGCCAGAGTCCTGACGCCATCATGACCGATGCGCACTGCATTGGCCTCGAAGTGATAGCAGTGACCCGCCCATAAGCTGCGTTCGAACCACTCCAGCGCAGAGTCGGGGTCGGGACGCGACTCCAACTGGCGGCAGTCGAAGGATTCCGCCCGTTCATCGGGGACGTCGGCCAACGACAGGGGGGCCAGACTCGCCGCCATGCAGCCTGCGCAGAGGGCGGAGGTACGGCACAGACGAAGAAACCGCATCATCGGTGACGCTCCGCTATCAGCGCTGATCCAGATTGTCGGGACCCGATGCACGCAAGAGCGGCATCCAGGCATCGCCGCTGCGGTAGGCAGCACCTTCCGCGTGGCGGTCCAGATAGGACTGCAGCAGGCGAGCCTGATCCTCGTCGGCCATCAGCGACTGACGATGCCCGGGCGCCATGAACATGGGTGCCTCACCACCGGACCCGACGGTCATCAGACTCGGCGCGCCGGAAGACTGAGGAACCTGGAACATCGGCAAGTCCACCAGAGAGGGGCGCGGCGACCCCGAGCCGCCCTGCGGCATGGATGCCGAGGCGGGACTGGCCTGTCCGGCGCCACCCTCTGCCAGGCCGGGATCACTACCGCCGGAGGTGCCGCCGTAAAACTGCACACCGGTAATCACCATCAGCGAGACAGCCGCGGCGATGCCGGCGCTACGTGCCAGTGGCAGAGAGCGCTTGGCAACCGGGGGGGCAGACGCCTGGCCGGGCGCCGGCTCGTCTTTGAGACGCGCCATGATGCCGGCGGAGAGGTCGGCTGAGACATCGATGTCGGGTTCACGTCGCATCAGACTGCGCATCAGATGGTAGCGGCGCCACGCCTCGGCGGCGTCGAGTTCGCCATCCAGTGATTTGATCACCCGGCGCAACTCGAGCTCATCACCTTCGTTGTCCATCAGGGCAGAAAGCGATTCCCGTGCGTTCTGACTCATTCTTCACACCCTCACAGTGGCAAGGCGCCCCGCCTTGCTTCCGTTGACTGCTTTAGCCGTAGATTCCAGGCCCTTGGCCGGGAATAATGGCATGCAATTTCCGCCTGGGCGGAGCGATCACTGCATATGACGTCACTGTTGCCGGACAGTTCAGATAATCGTCAAAAACCGTGCAGACGGCTCCCTGCCCGCGTCACTCTTCCACCGTCTCACGGTTGCGCGCGGTGGTCACCAACGGCTGGATATGCTGATCCACCGCCTCTCGGGCGCGAAAGATCCGCGAGCGCACCGTGCCCACCGGACACTGCATGATGTTGGCGATGTCCTCGTAAGAGAGCCCCTCGAGTTCGCGCAGGGTAATCGCCGTGCGCAGGTCATCCGGTAGGTTGTCAATCGCCTCGAACACCGCGGCCTCGAGCTGGTCGCGGGCCATCGCCGCTTCCGGTGTCTCGGTATCCGCCAGCCGCCCACTATGATCGAGAATCTCGGCATCCACGATGTCAAGGTCGCTGCCAGGGGGGCGCCGCCCCCTCGAAACCAGATGGTTCTTGGCGGTATTGATGGCAATGCGATACATCCAGGTATAGAACGCGCTCTCGGAACGGAACTTCCCCAGCGCCCGGTACGCCTTGATGAAGGCTTCCTGGGCCACGTCCTGCACTTCGGCATGGTCGTGCACATAACGCCCGATCAGGCCGATGATCTTGTGCTGATATTTCTTCACCAGCAGGTCGAAGGCGCGGGTATCACCCTGCTGGGCCCGTTCGACGAGCTGCTGGTCGGTCTCCGGGGTGCCCATTCACGCCCCCCCCGTCGAGAAGTGAGAGGGGGTCGGCATGGCAGGGAGTCGTACGGGGTGAACCAAAGACGCGTGCATAGTGTCAACCTGAGGGCTTGGAGCAGCTGTAAAATCGTGGACCGGAGCCAAAGTCGCACAAGTGTTCCCGTTTCTCGAGCATCCATCAAGCCGGATTCCCACGCAAACACCCGCGCTGTGACAGACATTTTTCCCGCAAGGTTCCTCCACAATTGATTTTTCCCGGTCCGGCGGGTGATAGTAGAGACACCATTATTCGCCATCAGCGCAGACACGACACGGGTAACACAATGTCAGAGCAGCAGGTCCATAACCTTAACGTCCTGGCCCAGGACGTCCTCATCACCCCCGAGGCCCTAAAGCAGGAGATCCCCCTCACCGAGACCGCCGAGCGCACCGTCATCGAGGGCCGCGAGACGATCCAGCGCATCCTTAAAGGCGAGGATCCGCGCCTGCTGGTGGTTGTCGGCCCCTGCTCCATCCACGACGTGGACGCCGCCCTGGACTACGCCCGCCGCCTGCGCCGCCTGGCCGAGGAGGTAAAGGATAGCCTCTACATCGTGATGCGCGTCTACTTCGAGAAGCCGCGCACCACCGTGGGCTGGAAGGGATTGATCAACGACCCCCATCTCAACGGCTCCTTCGAGATCGAGGAAGGGCTGCACATCGCCCGCCGCCTGCTAGTGGAACTCGCCGAGCTGGGTCTGCCGCTGGCTACCGAAGCGCTCGACCCCATCTCACCGCAATACCTGCAGGACTGCATCAGCTGGTCGGCCATCGGCGCGCGAACCACCGAGTCCCAGACCCATCGCGAGATGTCCTCGGGACTCTCCTGCCCGGTAGGCTTCAAGAATGGTACCGACGGCAGCCTCGATGTGGCGGTCAATGCCCTGCAATCGGTCTCCCATCCCCACAACTTCCTGGGCATCGACCAGGCAGGCCAGGTGGCGATCATCCGCACCCGCGGCAACGCCTATGGCCACGTGGTGCTGCGCGGGGGCAACGGCAAGCCCAACTACGACAGCGTGAGCGTGACGCTGGCCGAACAGGAGCTCAAGAAGGCGGGTATCCAGCCCAACATCATGATCGACTGCTCCCATGCCAACTCCAACAAGGACCCGGCCCTGCAGACGCTGGTCCTGGAAAACGTCACCAATCAGATCCTCGAAGGTAACCGCTCCATCATCGGGCTGATGGTCGAGTCCCATATTGGCTGGGGCAACCAGAAGGTGCCGGAAGATCTCAGCCAGCTGACATACGGTGTCTCCATCACCGATGCCTGCATCGACTGGGACACTACCGACCGGGCCTTCAAAGGGATGAACGAGAAGCTTGCTCCGGTGCTGGCCAAGCGTTGCAACGCCGCCTGATCGAAAGCCAGTGCCGCTTACCAGCAAAGGGTTGACACCCCCGCAGGCCCGCCGAATGGCGGGCCTGATGCATTGGGGGCTACTGACGGATGCCGTCGATCTCGCGCTCGAAGGGCGGCAGGGCGTCAAGCAGGGCGCGACCGTAGCGGCGAGTCAACACCCGGCGGTCGAGCAGGGTGATGCGACCGCTGTCGGTTTCCTTGCGGATCAGCCGACCACAGGCCTGCACCAGCTTGATGGAGGCGTCCGGCACGCTGATACGCATGAAGGGGTTGCCGCCGCGGCTCTCAATCCACTCGGCCAGCGTCGCCCCCACCGGATCGTCGGGCACCGCGAAGGGCAACCGGGTGATCACCACATGGGTCAGATAGTCGCCGGGCAGGTCGATGCCCTCGGCAAAGCTGGCCAGGCCGAAGATGATGCTGCCCTCCCCCACATCGACTCGGGCCCGGTGCCGGGCCACCAACTCGCGCTTGGGCAGCCGATCCTGGGCCAGTACCCGCTCGCCCAGGGCCCTCGGAAGCGCCTTCTCCACGGCGCGCAGCTGGGCACGGGACGAGAATAGCATCAGCACCGCCTCTGCCTCCCCCAAGCCCTGGACGAACTCGACGATGGCGCGCTCGTGGCCCTCGCGGTCGGCGGGGTCGACCGCCCCGGGAGGCACGCTGAGCACCGCCTTGGAGTAGTCGAAGGGGCTGGGAAGACGCTGGTAACGGTAGCGGTTGGCGAGCCCCGCCCGCTCCTGCAGACGCTCGAAGCGCCCGAGTGCGGTCAAGGTCGCCGAGGTGACCACGGCGCCAAAGGTGGCCCCCCACAGGGTCTTCGCCAGAGTGTGGGCCGCCGAGACGGGGCTTGCCGAGAAGGTCAGTTCCGGATCGGCCCCGAAACGCTCGAGGCTCAGCCAGCGGGCCCGCGGGGGCTCCCCCTCGGGGTCGACGTCCGCGAAGGCCTGCCACAGGGCGTGGGCCTCCAGGGCTCGGCCATGCAGCAGCGCCGCCAGTGGCAGCCAGACCTCTGCCTGCTCCCGGGCCAGCCCGGTATGCTTCTCCGGGTCAAGGCTCTCGCGCAGAATGTCCGCCATGCTTTCCAGGGTGCGCGCGAGTTCGGCGAAGATCACTAGCAGGGCGCCGGCCAGCTCACGCAGCGCCTCGGGGGCTCGCCCCATCTCGAAGCGGTGCTGGCGGCCCTCCTCGCCGTCGGCGAGCCCCTCGGGGCGACCCGCGAGCTGGTGGCCCAGGGCGAAGGCCTCACCGAGCTTCGGCTCCAGTGCATCGATGGCCTGGGGCAGCCCGGCCAGCAGACGCGCCAGGGTGGGCTGCACGGCCAGGGCCTGGTTGAGCTCGGTCAGCGACTTCTTCAGGGTTCGCAGCCAGCGCAGTGCGCCACCCACGGCGAAGCGATGGGTGAAGTGGTTGAGCGCCTTGTCGGGCAGATGGTGCCCCTCATCGAAGACGTGGATGCAGTCGCCCGGATCGGGCAGCACCACCCCGCCACCCAACGAGAGGTCGGCCAGCACCAGGTCGTGGTTGGCCACGATGATGTCGGCGGTGTCGAGGTCTCGGCGGGCACGAAAGAAGGCGCAGGCGCCGAAGTGGCCACAGCGACGATTGGTACACTGGCGATGATCTACGGTGAGCTTGCGCCAGTGGGACTCCTCGATGGCCTCGGGCCAACTGTCGCGATCCCCCTCCCAGCGGCCGTTGCCGTAGGCCTCACCCATCGCCTTGACCAGCGCCTGAAAATCATCGCCGCCGCTGTCGAGCGCCCGCTCGAAGAGCGACAGAGTGGGGTTATCCTCGCCGCCGTCCAGGGCCTGGTCGAGGCGCGCCACACAGACATAGCGCCCTCGCCCCTTGGCCAGGGCGTAGTCGAAGTCGATGCCGCTGTGGGCCTTGAGCGCTGGTAGGTCCTGATGCAGCACCTGCTCCTGCAGGGCCACGGTGGCCGTGGCCACCACCAGCCGCTTGCCCCGGGCCTTGGCCACTGGCAGGGCGGCCAGCAGGTAGGCCAGGGTCTTGCCGGTGCCGGTGCCCGCCTCGAGAACGCAGACGTGCTCATCGCTGATGCGCTTTCCAGCCTCATCCCTCTCGATGCCGGCCAGGGTGCGGGCGATCTCGGCGATCATAAGACGCTGGCCGTAGCGCGGAGTGAGGTCGAGGCCTTCGAGTACGCGGCGGTAGGCGGCCTGGATCTCGCCCTTCAGGGCCTCATCGAGCATGGTCT
>CAYWBG010000019.1:0-25553 GCA_964456005.1 uncultured Halomonas sp. | reverse complement strand
CGGTATGCCGCTCGGGCAGGAACTCCAGCTGAGACTGGGTGCCCTGCAGCCAGCCTTTGCCGAACACCCCGCCGCTGCCGATGGCGGTGGTTGACTGGATGATGTTCCAGCCCGACCCCAGCGGATCGCTGTTGGGATCGAGAAAGGTCAACACGCGCTGCCGCTGGTAGTTGTGCAGGTTCATCCACATCAGCGGCAGCGCCGCAGCGGCCAGTACCGCCAGGCCGACGATGAAGCGCCAGGAGAGCCCCGCAAGCAGTACCACGAAGATCGCGGCGCAGGTGACGAGAAGCGAGGTGCCCAGGTCGGGCTGCTTGGCGATCAAGGCCACAGGAACCCCGATCAACATGGCACACATCGCGATGTCTCGCAGCCGTGGTGGCAGCTCGCGTCGACTCAGGTAGGCGGCCAACATCAGCGGCATCGCCAGCTTCATGATCTCCGACGGCTGGAAGCGGATGACCCCGGGGATGACCAGCCAGCGCTGGGCGCCCATGCCCATGTCACCCACCAGCTCCACCGCCACCAGCATCAACAACCCGACCCCATAGACCGGTAGTGCCCAGCGCAACAGGGTCGTCGGAGAGAGCTGGGCAAGCAGGAACATCACCACCAGGGCGAGACCGAAGCGAATACCCTGGGCCATCACGGCCTCGATGCGCTGACCACTGGCACTATAGAGCACCGCCAGCCCCATCGTCATGAGCACCAGCAGCATGGCCAGCAGCCAGGGATCCAGGTGCAAACGCTCCCAGACGCTGCGCCGGCGGGAAATGCCGCTGGCCGGCGGGCGGACGGGATGAGGGCGCAGCATTCGGGACAAGTCAATCATCGCCATGGATCAGGTTCCCGCCAGGCTGCTGTCTTCGATTTCCATCGCCTCGCGCAGCTCCTCGACATCCGGCTCCTCCTCCTCGAGCAGCCAGGCGTCGGTCATGGCCCGGGCCAGGTGGGCGGCATGGGTACTGCCACCGCCGGCATTCTCGACGATCACCGAGACGGCAATCTGCGGGTCTTCCAGGGGCGCGAAGGCGATGAACAGGGCGTGGTCGCGCAGCCGTTCGGCCAGCTCCTCGGCGTTGTATTTCTGATCCTGACCCAGCGAGAAGACCTGGGCAGTGCCCGACTTGCCGCCCATGCGGTAATCCAGCCCCACGCCGGTGCGACGCGCGGTGCCCTCGTGGCCGGTCATCACCTTTTCGGCGCCGGAGAAGATTCGGTCCCACCAAGTATCGTTGCCCAGCACGATGTCTTCCGGGGTGGCGGGCAGGTCGACCGGCACCGGCTCGTCGCCGACGTGGCTCGCCATTCGCGGCTTCACCCATTGGCCACGATTGGCCAGCACCGCCGTGGCGGTGGCCAGCTGAAGTGGCGTGACCTGCCAATAGCCCTGGCCGATACCCACCGAAAGGGTCTCGCCGGGGTACCAGGGTTGGCCGAAGCGTCCACGCTTCCACTCCCGAGAGGGCATCAAGGCGGTGCTCTCGCCGAAGACGTCGTGACCCACTCGCTGGCCGAATCCAAAGGCACTCATGTTCTCATGAAGCCGGTCGATGCCCAGATCGTGGGCCAACGAGTAGTAGTAGGTGTTGTTGGAGACGGCGATGGAGCGCTCCATGTCGACCCGGCCATGCCCCCAGCGCAGCCAGTTGCGGTAGCGCCGGGTATCATTGGGCAGCTGATAATAGCCCGGATCGAAGAGGGTCTTTTCAGGTGTAATCACTCCCTCCGCCAGCCCCGCCATCGCCAGGAAGGGCTTGATGGTAGAGCCCGGCGGATAATGGCCACGAATCGCTCGATTGTAGAGGGGCAAGTCGAGATTCTCCTGCAGCGCCCGGTAGGAGGCCACGTCGATGCCGGTGACGAACTGGTTGCTGTCGAACCCGGGCGCCGACACCATGGCCAGGACCTCGCCACTCTTCGGCGCGATGGCCACGATGGAGCCGCGGCGGCCATCGAGTAGCTCATAGGCCAGCTTCTGCATCTGTTTGTCGAGGGTCAGGGTCAGGTTCTGGCCAGGCACCGGATCGGTGCGCCCCAACTCACGGAGCACCCGCCCGCGAGCGTTGGTTTCGACCTTGCGCAGCCCTGCCTGCCCGTGCAGGGCATCCTCATAGAAGCGCTCGACACCGGTCTTGCCGATGAAGTGAGTGCCAGCGTAGCGCCCGGCGTCCAGGGTCGCCATCTCCTCGGCGTTGATACGCCCTACATAACCCAGGGCATGGGCCATCACCTCGGCGTCCGGGTAGTAGCGAAGCAGCTGTGCCTCGACTTCGATGCCGGGCAGCAGATGGCGGTTGACCGCCAGGCGTGCGATCTGTGCCTCGTTCAGGTCGCTCATCAACAGCGCCGGCTGAAAGGGGCGCTGGCGCTGACGTGAGCGCACTCGGAAGGCCTGGGCTTCCTCATCGGACAGCTCGAGCAGGTCCACCAGCAACGACAGGATGGTGTCCAGGTCATCGACACGTTCACGCACCAGCGTCAGATTGTAGGTGGGCCGGTTTTCGGCCAGCAATACGCCGTTGCGGTCATAGATAAGGCCACGCGTTGGCGGCAACGGCTCGACTCTCACGCGGTTGCTTTCCGAGCGGGTGCTGAAGACCTCGTGCTGAACTACCTGCAGGTAGGCCAGCCTGCCCATCAGCAGCCCGGTGAGTGAGAAGACGAGGACCACGGCCAATAGCGCACGCATGCGAAAGATGCGCAGTTCCTGCTCGGGACTCTTCAGATTGTGGCGGGTCTTGCGCATCGGGCTCTGCACCAAACGGGTGGCTCGTCAGCGGTGGTAGGGGTGGCCGACCATCAGCGTCCATGCACGATAGAGCTGTTCGGCCAGCAGAATTCGCACCAGCGGGTGAGGCAGGGTCAGCGGCGAGAGCGACCAGCGCTGGTCGGCACGAGCGGAGAGCCCCGGCTCGAGGCCATCCGGCCCGCCGACCAGCAGCGCCACGTCGCGCCCCTCGAACCTCCAGCCCTCAGCCTGCTCGGCCAGCTGCTCGGTGCTCCATGCCTTGCCGCCAACTTCCAGGGCAACGAGATGCTCGTCGCCACGCAGGCGCGACCGGATGCGCTCGGCCTCGATGGCCATGGCCCTTGGGATGTCGGCATTCTTGCCGCGCTGCCCCGGAGCGATTTCCTCTACCTCAAGGGGGAAGTCCCGAGGCAGGCGCTTGCGGTACTCCTCGACGCCCTCGGTGACCCAGGCGGGCATGCGGGTACCTACCGCCAGTAGGCGCACTCTCATGTGCCGCGCACTACCTCGAGGTGCCTAACCGCCGTATCGGCATCTCCGTCGCTGGGCAGGTCGGCCCAGAGACGCTCGAGGTCATACAGCTGACGGGTCTCGGGCAGCATCACGTGGACTATCAGGTCGCCCAGATCCACCAGCACCCAGTCGGCCCCGGCCTCTCCCTCGACGCCCCGGGGCTGGAGGCCTGCCTCCTTGGCGTTCTCCACCACGCGGCCAGCCAGAGCGGCCACGTGGCGGTTGGAGGTTCCGCTGGCGATCACCATCAGATCGGTCACGCTGGTAAGACCAGAGACATCCAGCAGGGCGATGTCCTTGGCCTTGAGATCCTCCAGCGCGTCCACCGCAAGAGTCTTGAGTGCGTCGATATGCATAGGGTCTTCTGTGTGAATGTCGTGGAGCGTTCATTGTACCGGGTTGACCGTCGGCTAGCAGTGCCTGTTCCCTGCTCAAGTACGATAAAGGCCGTGAGCGAGCACATGGCCTTCCACCGCTTCGGGCAGAAGGTAGCGCACGCTACCGCCCTCGCGTAGCTGATGGCGCACCCCGGTGGCGGAGATCGCCATGCGCGTGGGCAGTGCCATGCGCAGCAGACCGCCGCAGGGGCGCGCCATCAGCGCCTCGGGCTCGGACACCTCGCGCCCTTCGATCAACGCTTCCAGGGCCGCCGGTAGCGGCGCCGAGAAGTCGGGTCGATCGATGACGACCAGGTGGGCCAGGGCAAACAGCCGCTCGGGTTCACGCCAATCGGACAGGCGCAGGAAGGCGTCGTGCCCCAGGGCCATCACCAAGCGTCCATCAGGGCCGATCTCATCACGCAGCGACGCCAGGGTATCGGCGCTATAGGAGGGGCCCTCGCGGTGAAGCTCGCGGGGGTCGGCGAGCACTCCCGGGGTGTCTCCAATCCCCAGGCGCAGCAGGGCCAGGCGCTGCTCGGATGAGACCCGGGGCTCGCCGCGCAGCGGTGGCACATTGGCGGGAATCATGTGGACTCGATCCAGCCTCAGGGCCTCTCGGAGCTCCACGGCACTCCTCAGGTGACCTAGGTGCACCGGGTCGAAGGTGCCGCCTAGCATCGCGATGCGCGGCGAACGCGATGTGGGCAGCATGGGAGGCACAGGATCGCTCATTGGCGGGTCTGGCCGTCACCGAGGACCACATACTTGCGGGTGGTGAGCCCCTCCAGGCCCACCGGCCCGCGGGCATGAAGCTTGTCGGTGGAGATGCCGATCTCGGCGCCTAGCCCGTATTCGAAGCCATCGGCAAAGCGGGTGGACGCGTTGACCATCACGGAACTGGAGTCCACCTCGGCCAGGAAGCGCCGCGCCAGGCCATAGTCCTGGGTCACAATGGCGTCGGTGTGGTGGGAGCCGTAACGCTCGATATGCTCGATGGCCGGGACCACGCCATCCACCACGCGGATTGCCAGCACCGGGGCCAGGTACTCGGCGTGCCAGTCCTCCTCGGTGGCCACGGCGGTCTCCGGCAGGACCTGCCGGGTGCGCTCGCAGCCACGCAGCTCGACACCATGCTCGGCGTAGGCAGTGGCCAGACGGGGAAGCAGCGTCTCGGCAAGGGGAGCATCTACCAGCAGCGTTTCCATGGTGTTGCAGGTGCCGTAGCGGTGGGTCTTGGCGTTGACGGCAATGGCCAAGGCCTTATCCGGGTCCGCAGTGGCATCGATGTAGACGTGACAGACACCGTCCAGGTGCTTGATCACCGGCACCCGAGCCTCCCGGGAGATGCGCTCGATCAATGCCTTGCCGCCCCGCGGGATGATGACGTCGACGTACTCGGGCATGGCGATAAGCCGGCCCACGGCGGCACGATCCGTGGTGGCCACCACCTGCACCGCGGTCTCGGGGAGGCCAGCATCGGCGAGCCCGGCACGCAGACACCCGGCGATAGCGGCGTTGGACTCCCTCGCCTCGGAGCCGCCGCGCAGAATAGCGGCATTACCGGACTTGAGGCAGAGACTAGCCGCTTCCAGGGTGACGTTGGGCCGGGACTCATAGATGATACCGATCACCCCCAGCGGCACTCGCATCTGGCCCACCTGGATACCGCTGGGCCGTGCGCGCAGTCCGTCGATCTCACCGACCGGGTCGGGCAGCGCCGCCACCTGGGAAAGCCCCTCGATCATGGCATCAAAGCGCGCCTCGTTCAGCGCCAGGCGATCGAGCAGAGCCGCGTCCAGACCATTCTCGCTACCCCGGGCCAGGTCCCGCTGGTTGGCGGCCAGCACCTCGCTGCGGGCTGCCTGTAGCCGCTCACCCATGGCCAGCAGGGCGGCGTTCTTGGCGGTTGTTGGCGTGCGGCGCATAACGGTGGCCGCCGCTCGGGCAGACTCGCCCAGGCGAGTCATGTAGCACTCGACGTCGCGGATCTCCTCGTTGGTAGGAGTGACTTGAGCTGTCATACCGAAGGGTGTCTCCTGTAGGCGTGACCGCACCAGCGGTCACAACGTTATACTAGGCAAGGTCGGGACATGCGCATCATGCGAAGGGAGCCATAGTAAGCCACCATGCAGAGCAAGTACAAAGTCGGGCTACTCCGCTTCAACCTGATGGTAGCGGCCCTGATGCCGGCGCTGATGACCCGCTACTCGACCACACTGACTGAGCAATGGTTACTGTGGCTGGCAGCCGGCTGGCTGGGCCTCACTGCGATGTTGGTGGAATTCAGCCACCGACGCCCGGCGCTGGTACCCTGGCAGCTGCTCCCCAGCCTGCTGCTGGCCGCCCTACTGTGGACCGCACCCGAGCGTTACCCGCTCTGGCTGTGGGCCTGGGCGGCACTCATCATGCTCCCGCAGCCGACCTGGATGGCAGTGCTCAATGCGGTGTTGGCGACTCTCACCTGGGGGAGGCTGGCGCAGGGCATGCCGGTGGAGCACATCATGGTATCGGGACTCGTTCTGACCGCTCTGATGCTGCTCGGCCTGATCCGGTCGCGGGACCTGGCGCCACCGCGCGGCCTGGCTCGGCGGCGCCTGCACCTGATCCCCGGGTTGCGACTCTGGCCCAGTGCCCAATTGTCTCGGGACCTTACCCGTGAGCGCGCCCGGGCCCGTCGCGAAGGCGTCCATTGCGAGCTGCTCTTGCTGCGGGTCTCTCGCCAGGACCTCTGGTCGCGTGCCCAGCGCCTCTGCGAATTGACCCGGCCCTTTGAACACTGCTATCGCCTCGACGGTCGCACCCTTGGCGCCCTGCTGCTCAGCCGTGACGAGGCCCAGGCAAGACGGCGACGCCGCGAGCTCCAGGAGGCGCTCGGGCACTGCCTGCGTCTGCGCGCCATCCCTCTCCCACGGGTCGTCTCCCTGAGCGAAGAGTGCCGCGCCCTGGAGCGTCAGGTCGACCCGATAACGGTGATAAACGAGATACCCCATGTCTGATGCTCGCCACGCCAGGCTGCACGCTCTTCTCTACGTCATGGGCGCCCTGCTGCTGCTGAGCCAGGCGCTGTGGTTCTACCTGATGGGGGACTATGCCCGCATCCTGCTACCTGCCCTGCTTGCCCCGCTGATGGGCACCGCCGCGCTGATGCGTCTGGGGCAGCCGGAGACTGCACGTCTGTCAGCCTACCTGGTGCTGATATGCGGCTACCTGGTCGTCGCCATGGAGCTGCCCCAGGCGCCTTCTCCAGGGTCGCTGTGGCTGGGCCTGCCGCCGGTGCTGACCCTGCTGCTGCTGCCACTGGGACCCGCCATGCTGCTCAACGTCACCCTGACCCCGATCTGGCTGCTGCTGGGCGACAGCCAACTGAGCATGGACCTGGCACTGGCCTACCTGACGCTCGTCGTGGTGGCGGGACTGGCCCCCTGGGAGAACCTCCACCAGCGAGCGCTGCTGCAGGCCACCGACCCCATCGACAGCGAGTGCAGCGCCTTCAAGCGTGCCCCACTGCTGGAGCGGCTGAGGAGCGAGGGCGAGCGAGCCGAGCTGCTGGACCAGCGCCTGGCGGTGCTGCTCATCCACCTGCCCCAGCTGGAGATGGCCGGCGAACAGTTCGGGGCCCGCGCCCGCCTGGCCCTGCTGGCGGCATTGTGCGGCGCCGTGGGGGAGCACAGCCGGGACCACGACCTACTGGGTCGCGCGGGCGACGCCGATTTCTGGCTGGTGCTTCCGGATACCAGCGACAACGGCGCCCTGCTGGTGCGCCAACGCATCGAGCAGGCGCTGCACCGTACGGTGCTCCTGGACACCGGCACGGTCGAGACACGCATGGCCATCGCCCACCTGCGTCCTCAGGAGTCGCCCGAGCACTTCATTCAACGGCTGCAGGCCAGCGTGCTGCGCCTCGACGACGCTTGAGCTTCTCACCGAATCTGGAGCCTCTGCTTGAACCTTGCCGATGCCCTCTATCAGCTGACCCCGTCTCCTGCCCTTCTGCTGGTGATCATTGCTGCCATCGCTTTGGTGGAATCACTGGCCTTGGTGGGCCTGCTCGTCCCCGGGGTCGTGTTGATCACCGCCGCCGCCTCCCTGGCCGGCCATCAGGAGCTGGCCCTGTCGGCCATCCTGCTGGCCGCCTTCATCGGCGCGGTGCTCGGCGACTGGGCCAGCTTCTGGCTGGGCTACGCCCAGCATCAGCGGGTGACCCGGCTGTGGCCCCTCTCCCGCCACCCCGAGTGGCTGGCCCGGGGAGCACGCTTCTTCCAGCGCTACGGCACTCTGTCGGTGTTCTTCGGCCGCTTCGTCGGCCCGGTGCGCCCGGTAGTGCCGCTGATTGCCGGCATGCTCAGGATGTCACCGCGCGCCTTCACCTGGGCCAACCTGGCCTCGGCGGCGCTGTGGGCGCCCGCCTACGTGCTGCCCGGCTACTTGCTGGGGCGCACCTGGCAGCAGCTGCTCGACGTCCCCGAGGGCGCCCAGCCGCTGCTGGCGGCCCTGGTCGTCATTCTGGTAGCGCTGTTGGTGATGTTCTCCTGGCTGCGCCAGCAGGTGGGCCGCAGCGGACGGCTCTACCGCCTGCTCGCCCTGGGTGCCCGTCGTCACCCGGTGATGCGCCGTCTCTGGCTGTCACAGAGTGCCCGGGCGCGGGGCGAGGTGCCCCTGGCCAGCTGGCTGTTGCTGATCCTGTCGCTGGGCGGCGTCTCGGGATGGACGCTGATGGTGATGCAGCACGGCGCCGACGGCCCACTGGCGTTGGATGCGCGCCTGCACACACTCTTCGCCTATCTTGCCAGCCCCTGGTTGGAGACGGTGAGCCAGGCCCTGGCGCGGGTGGGTGACACCTATGGCGTGCTGGCCCTGGTGCTGCCCTGGGGGGGGTGGCTGCTGTGGCGGCGGCGCCTCGACGCCTTCGCCCACCTCGGCGGCGGACTCGGCCTGATCGCCCTGCTCAACACCTGGGGTAAGGCCTTCTTCGACCGCCCCCGGCCGGACACGCCGGACTACCTGACCGGCTCCATGGCCTACCCCAGCGCCCACAGCTCCACGGCGGTGGTACTGGCCGGACTCGCTGCGGCCTTCATGGCCCGGGAGCTGCCACCTCACCAGCGCCACTGGGTCTACTGGGGCGCCCTCCTGTTCGCCCTGGTCATGGCGCTGTCGCGGCTGGTGATCGGCGTGCACTGGTTCAGCGACCTGGTGGGTGGCGCCCTGCTGGGGCTGGTGGTATGCGCCCTGGTACAGTTGGTCTGGCAGGCCAGACCCCGCGCCGGGCTCGCCCCCTGCCCCTGGGTCTGGCTGAGTGCCGGGTCGCTGGCGCTGATGGCCGCGCGCATCGCCTGGCTGCCGCCGGTCTAAGCGGCAAGCGGCCCGCCATACGGCGCTTGAGCTCGTGCAGCGTGTCGCGGCGCAAAGGGCTCTCCGCAGCTGGCTATCCCAGCGCCAGCCAGAGGCCGACGCCGACCATCAGGGTACCGGCGAGGCGGTTGAGAAGGCGCACATTGCCGTCCTCGCCCAGCATCCGGCGCAGGCCATGTCCGCCGGCGGCGTAGAGCAGCAGGCAGAGGAACTCGATGGCCAGAATGATGCCGATCAGCACCACCAGCTGGCCGGCCAGAGGCCGCGAAGCCTCGAGGAAGGGGGGCAGCAGCGCGACGAAGAAGGCCCACCCCTTGGGGTTGGCCACCGCCGTGACGAAGCCCTGCAGGGCCAGCTGCCCGCGGCCCATAGGGGCCAGTTCGACCCGCTCCAGGGGAACCGCCATGCGCCCCCGGGAGCGCCACATCATCACGCCGAGATAGCCCAGATAGGCGCCGCCGACCCATCTGAAGAGGGCGAACAGCTCCGGCTGGCGCAGCATCAGGGTGGCCACCCCGGCCCCCGCGGCGGCGGCCACCAGCCCCACTCCGACCAGCTCGCCGGCCATCATCCACAAGGTGCGCCGAACGCCCTGGGTCATGCCCAGCACCATGGAGAGGGTCATGCACATGCCCGGGGTCAGCGACACGAACAGAAAGGTCGGCACGAACACCGACAGCAAACCCAGGCTAACCATCCGGGAGATCTCCATATCAGTAAGCGCCAAGCGCCAAGCACATCGGTCATGCTTTTCCCGGGCGCTGGGCGCTTGTTGCTAGGCGCTTGGCGCTGCTTCCCCCCAGCGCGGCATTAGCCGGTGCTCGATCCCCAACTGGTTGAGGATCCTGGCCACGATGAAGTCGACCAGATCATTTATGGTCGTCGGCCGATGGTAGAAGCCCGGTGCCGCAGGCAGGATCACCGCCCCCATGCGAGTCAGTGCCAGCATGTGCTCCAGGTGGATCGCCGAGAAAGGGGTCTCGCGGGGGACCAGGATCAGTTGGCGACGCTCCTTGAGGGCCACGTCGGCGGCGCGCTCGATCAGGTTGTTGCTGGCCCCCGTGGCCACCGCCGAGAGGGTGCCGGTGGAGCAGGGGCAGATCACCATGGAAGATGACGCACCTGAGCCCGAGGCCACCGGCGCCATCCAGTCCTCGCGGGCAAAGCAGCGGATTTGCCCAAAACGAGCGCCGCTCCGCTCGGCGAGCACCTCGGCGAGACGGGCTGGCCGCGCCGGCAGCTCAGTATCGGTCTCGGTCGCGATCACCAGGTGCGCCGCCTTGGAGATCATCACCCATACCTCGCGGTCGGCCGCCACCAGGGCCTCGATCAGGCGCAGCCCGTACTGGGCGCCGGAGGCGCCGGTCAATGCCACCGTGACCGGGGGACCGAGCTCCTGTTCGACCTCACCCATGGGCCACCTCCAGGGCGGCGAGCAGCCGCTCGTGGATCCCCCCGAAGCCGCCGTTGGACATCACCACGATGCGGTCCAGTGGCCGGGCTTCCGCGACCAGTGCCGCCACCAGGGCATCGAGGTCACGAGCCAGGTGGGTCGGCACCGGACTCGCCTCCAGCAGCGGCGACAGCGACCAGTCGAGCCCCTCCGGCTGATACCAGTAAGCCTCATCGGCCGCCTCCACGCTGGCGGCCAAGCGATCGCGCAGGGTGCCCAGACGCATGGTGTTGGAACGCGGCTCGATCACCGCCAGAAGGCGGCCACGGGGGGTAGCAGCGCGCAGCCCTCCCAGAGTGGCGGCGATTGCCGTGGGGTGATGGGCGAAGTCGTCGATCACCTGGATGCCGGCTACCTCGCCGCGAAGCTCCTGGCGCCGCCGCGGCGTCGCGAAGCGCGACAGGGCCGCGCAGCCGCGAGCCAGGTCGACCCCACAGGCGTGGGCCGCCGCCAGGGCAGCCAGGGCGTTGCGGGCGTTGTAGTCACCGGTCAGCGACCAGTCCACCACGGCGTCCTCGGCACACGCCTGGGCTTCGAGTTCATGAATCACCCTGAAGCGCGAGGCGTCGTCACGCTCCAACTCGAAGCGCCAGGGGCTAGCCGCCTCACTCCCGAAGCGAGCCACCGGCGTCCAGGCGCCCATGGCCAACACCCGGTCGAGGGCCGACTCGGCGTCGGCCACCAGTAGCCGCCCCTTCCCCGGTACGGTTCGCACCAAGTGATGGAACTGCGTCTCGATGGCGGCCAGGTCGTCGAAGATATCCGCATGATCGAACTCCAGGTTGCCGAGCACGGCGATCTCCGGGCGGTAGTGGACAAACTTGGAGCGCTTGTCGAAGAAGGCGGTGTCGTATTCGTCGGCCTCTACCACGAAGGGAGCATCCGCTGCCCCGAGACGCGCCGAGACGCCGAAATTGCGCGGCACCCCGCCAATCAGAAAGCCTGGCGTCATGCCCGCGGATTCCAGCAGCCAGGCCAGCATGCTGGCCGTGGTGGTCTTGCCGTGGGTGCCCGCTACGGCGATCACTCGCCGCCCGGGCAGCACTTCCTCGGCTAGCCACTGGGGGCCGGACACATACGCCAGCCCCTGGTTGAGCACGGCCTCAACTTCCGAGTTGCCTCGCGACAGGGCATTGCCTATCACTATCCGGTCGGGCCTTGGCACAAGGTTATCCGCCGAGTAGCCCTCGCACAGGCTGATGCCGGCCTCTTCGAGCTGGGTGCTCATGGGCGGGTAGACGTTGGCGTCAGTGCCGCTGACGCTGTGGCCCAGCTCCCGGGCCAGCAGCGCCAGGCTGCCCATGAAGGTGCCGCAGATCCCGAGGATATGAAGGTGCATGGGACTCGCTCCGCGTGGTGTCGTTCGCCGCGCTTCCAGCACGGCCCAGGGTGTGGCGAGACTAGCATGGTGCCGGAGCCCTGCTCCAGCGCCCGTCGGCAGGGCTATCGTCCATGGCAGTATCGCTCAAGGCGGTTCCTCCGACGCCCTCCGCGGACACAGCACCGGTAACGATGATTGCCCCGGGCCTATCGGGGCGCCGGATGCAGCCGCGGCCGCTTTCGGCTAGAATTCTCCGACTTTCGTCACCCCATCCCCGAACCGCAGCGACCAGGAGCAGGAATCTCGCCATGGCCCACAATGCTTTCTACGCCCAGTCCGGCGGCGTCACTGCCGTGATCAACGCCAGTGCCTGCGCCGTGATCGAGACCTGCCGCCGTCATCCGGACCAGATCGGCAAGGTCTATGCCGGCCACAACGGCATCATCGGTGCCCTTACCGAGGATCTCATCGACGTCAGCCGCGAGTCCGACGAGGCCGTCGCTGCCTTGCGCCACACCCCCGGGGGCGCCTTTGGCTCCTGCCGCTATAAGCTCAAGGACATCGAGACCCACCGTACCCAGTACGAGCGCCTGATCGAGGTCTTTCGCGCCCACGACATCCGCTACTTCTTCTACAACGGTGGCGGCGACAGCGCCGACACCTGCCTGAAGGTCTCGCAACTCTCCGAAAAGCTGGGCTACCCGCTCACCGCCATCCATGTTCCCAAGACCGTGGACAATGACCTCCCGATCACCGACAACTCGCCGGGCTTCGGTAGCGTGGCCAAGTATATCGCCACCTCCACTCTGGAGGCTTCCCTGGACATCGCCTCCATGTGCGCCACCTCCACCAAGGTCTTCGTATTGGAGGTCATGGGCCGCCACGCCGGCTGGATCGCCGCCGCCGGGGCCCTGGCCGGCCAGGGCGAGGGCGAGCCCCCGCACCTGGTGATCTTTCCCGAGGTGGCCTTCGATCGCGAGGCGGTGATGGCCAAGGTCGACGACGCCGTCAAGACCTATGGCTACTGCGTGATCGTGGTCTCCGAGGGGGCCCGCTACGAGGACGGCACCTTCCTGGCGGACTCGGGCAACACCGATGCCTTCGGCCACCGACAGCTGGGGGGAGTGGCCCCGACCCTGGCCGGCATGGTGAAACAGGACCTGGGCTACAAGTACCACTGGGCCGTGGCCGATTACCTGCAGCGTGCCGCCCGCCACCTGGCCTCGAAGACCGACGTGGAACAGGCCTATGCGGTGGGCGAAAAGGCCGTGGAGCTGGCCCTGGCCGGCAGAAACGCCATGATGCCGGCGATCAAGCGGACCTCCGAGACTCCCTATGCCTGGACCATCGAGCCCGCCCCACTGGCGGAAGTCGCCAACCGCGAGAAGTTCATGCCCACCGACTTCATTCGCGAGGACGGCTTCGGCATCACCGAGGCGTGCCGCCAGTACCTCTCGCCACTGATCCAGGGTGAAGACTTCCCGCCCTTCGAGAACGGCCTGCCCAAGGTGGCAAAGCTCGCCCTTCACCGCGTCGAGCGCAAGCTGCCGGAGTTCAAGATCTAGGCGCCGAGCGCCGAGCGCCGAGCGCCGAGCGCCGAGCGCCGAGCGCCGAGCGCCGAGCAGGATGGTATTCGCCGCACAGTAGACGTCTACAAGAAGCCCCGCTGGATTCTCGATCCGACGGGGCTTCTCACTTTCTTTCTCAACATCTGCCGCCCGTCACCAAGCAGCTTGGCGCTAGGCGCTCGCAGCTGGGCGCTGCCCTATCTCAATAACCAGGTCAGTACCAGCAGCAGCAGCAGGATGCCCGCCACTCCCTGCCAGAAACTGGCCGGGTCGCGAAGGATGCCATGGCCGCTGCGCTTGGGCCCACGGTCGCCCCTGACCGACTGGCGCAGGGCGTGGCGAAATTCCGACATGCGCCGATAACGCAGCGCGCGCTGAGGATCCAGTGCCCGGCGTAGCGCCTCATCCAGGGCCAGGGTCACCTCCGGATTGCGGGTCCGGGCGCTGCGGTAGACCAGTTGCTCCAGGTCCGTGTGGCTGCGCAGGCGGTTCGGCGTCAGCTCGTATGGCAGCCCCCCGGTGAGCAACCAGTAGACGGTGGAGGCCAGGGAGTACTGGTCGCTGCGCCGGCCGACCCCGTCGTCCAGGGCGTATTCGGGGGCACTATGCTCGGTGAGTCCCACCTGACGGGCCAGCTCGCGAGCGTCCTTCTGGCTGCTCCCCTCGCGCATCCGGCAGGCGCTGAAATCGGTGAGCACCACCTGGCCATGGCGGTCGATCATCACGTTGCCGGGCTGGATCTGCTGGTGAAGCAGGTCGCGATGGTGCAAGGCCTGCACCGCCTTACCCAGCTGATTCGCGATATCCAGGCGCTGCACCAAGCTGGCCTGGGGATGTCGTCGCGCCCATTCCGTCAGGTTTTCTCCCTCGATATAGGTCATCAGGTAGTAGAGGTAACGCCGCGGCCGCGAGGGCTCCACGATGCGGACCACGAAGGGCGACTTGACGCGCTCCACCACCCATTGCTGCAGCAGGAAGTGCTCCAGGTAGGCATTGCGCGTAGAGAGCTCCGGGCTTGGCGCCTTCATCACCATCTCCCGGTCGGTGTGCACATCGCGAACCCGGTAGACCCTCGACTGGGCCGTGCGAGACAGCACCGCCTGGATCTCCAGGCCGTCCAGGCGCTCCCCCGGCGAGAGCTCGGGAGGAATCGGCAGGTCCCCGTAGGCGCGACCGGGGTGATCGGGTTGCGCATCCGGCAACTCGTCGATGCGCACCAGCTGGAAGCAGAAGTGCCCGGCGCCGTAGCCTCGAGACTGCGCCCTCTGCACCGCTTCCTGGCAGAGGCGGTCACAGGCGGCGTTGAGGTCACTGGAATCCTGGCGGATGAGCTGCACGTAGTCGGATGGCATCAGGGTGCCGAGCACCGCCTGGGTGGTGAAGAGAAAGATGTCCCCCTGCTTGATCGGCACCTGGACATAATCGATGTCGATGTTCACGTCCAGGCCCAGCGCCCGGGAGGGGTAGCGATAACCGCCCAGATCGGTGACATGATCGCGGGTGAGCTGCTCGAACTCGGCACCGCGCAGGCGGAACACCAGGGTGTCGCCCATATGGAAGAGATGCGCCTCCCGACCGCGGAAGATCATGGCGGAGAGCGAGCAGACATAGCTGCCTTCGGCGACGCACTGGCTCTGGCTATAGCACCAACCGTTGAGGGCGCGCAGCACCCGGGTGGCCGAGGTCTTGACGTCCCAGTGGTCGGGGGTCGAGTAGTAGTCGGCCAAAAACCCACGCACGCTCAGGTCCCCTGCCTGCTTGGCCATGGCGTTGCGCGAGGTGGAGTCGCTGATCACAGCGCTGGCGCCCTTGGCATGCAGCAGTGCCGACTCCGGGAAGCGCACCGACATGGAACTACGATGGTGGCGCCGATCCGGGGCCACGAAGGCCTGACCGTGACTCAGTGACAGCTGCGCAGTTGCCAAGTCGTTCTCCTCGAGTGAAGCGTCGGTGGACGTCACGCTGCAAGCGACGGGGAAGTCCCGATGGTTGCGGCATATGATACACGGCTGGCCACCCGGTGGGGCGTGCACCAAAGCCGCAGGGCGTCCCCGCGGTCAGCGGCACCTATGTCGCATTGGTAATCGACCCGCTGGCTCCGTATAATTTGTCGGATTTTTCGCTTATCTGATTCGTTAAGCTCGTATTGCCAACCCAAGGAAGCGACGATGAACTTCGACAATATCCCCGCCGGCAAGGACCTCCCTAACGACGTCTACGTGGCGATCGAGATCCCGGCCAACCACACGCCGATCAAGTACGAGATCGACAAGGACATGGCGGCCCTGCTGGTCGACCGCTTCATGGCCACCCCGATGTTCTATCCGGCCAACTATGGCTTCATCCCGCACACCCTGGCAGACGATGGCGACGCGCTCGACGCCCTGGTGGTCACCCCCTACCCCGTGCAGGCTGGTAGCATCATCCGCGCCCGCCCGGTGGGCATTCTCAACATGACCGACGAGGCCGGCGAGGACGCCAAGTTGGTCTGCGTACCGCACCACAAGATTTCCAGCCTCTACGACGACGTTCAGGAGGTCACCGACCTGCCCGAACTGCTGCGTCAGCAGATCGCTCACTTCTTCGAGAACTACAAGGATCTCGAGAAGGGCAAGTGGGTCAAGGTAGAGTCCTGGGAAGGCGCCGAGGCAGCGCGCAAGGCCATCGAAAAAGCCGTGGTCGCCTACGAAAAGGCCTGAGGCTATCGCCGGCATGCCAAACGACCAATAGGCCAGGCTGCGGCAAGACAGTCATCACAGCAGGGCCGCCCCATGAGGCGGCCCTGCTGCGTTATGGCACGCCCGGAGGGTGCCTGGCGCTACTCGAGACGGCCATCCTCCACTGGCACTTCGACATCACGCGACGCGGCGTCATCGGCCTCGGACAGCGCCTCCTCGGGGGCCGCCTCCGATTCCGGTGGTTCCAGGGTTTCAGGCGGCGGGTCCAGCGACCCCAGCCGCTCGGCCAACGAGGCCGCCAGGTCCCGCGCCCTGATCATGTGCAGGGCCATCACCAGGGAGTGGTTGGCGAAGACCCCGAAGCCGGAGCCATTGAGTACCACCGGGCTCCGCAGTCGCCGCTGGGTCATGGTGAGCTCGGCCAAGAGGCGCTCCCATTCGGCAACGGCGTCGACCTCCATGAGCAGGTCGGCCTGATCCCGCTCCACGCCCTCGAGCAACTGCCCCAGGGCCCAGCCGGTGCCGCGCGCCTCGAAGAAGATATTGTCGACGCGGTACCAGGGGGTGCGCGGTGGCAGTGATTCGGTTTCCACCGAGAGTTCGCCAAGCGCCTCATGGCTGCCGACACTGGATGCCAGGCGCTGGGCGAGATCGTCGAGCCGGTCAGCCACCGTCTCGAGCCAGGGAGCAAGCCCCCGACCAGGCTCGAAACCCATCGCTGGGTCCGCCAGGAGGCCCAGATGCTGGTCGAGGGACTCCACCGCCTGCGCCAGGCGGTGCTCCGTGGACGGGTGGAGCCAGTCGCGGTCGTCGCCGAGCAGCGCCTCCTGCGCCTCCTCGAGATGGCCGATGTCACCCTCGGCCATTAGCGGCAGGAACCTCGCCAGGTCACGGGACGTGGCAAGCACTCCGAGTTCCCAGTTGGGCATGTTGTCCAGCCATAGCCCGGGCGGGGCGATGTCATTGCGCAGATAGCCGCCGGGCTTATTCAGCAGGGTCTCCACGGTGGTAGCCAGGGTCGCCACCGTCACAGTACCTCGCGCCCCCGTGTCGAAGGCCGCTTCGCCGCGACGCTCCAGGACGGCCTGCTCGATGTCGAAACCGGGCGGCGCCTGACTCCACCAGATGCCCAGCGCCACGGTGACCATCAGATAGAGCACCACCAGGACCAATAGCGGCTTCCAGATCCAACCGTAGTAGGGACGTTCCAACTCCTCACCCCTCCTGCGACGCCGGGAGACGCGCCCGCTTTTCCAGGCCATGACGTGATAATCCCTGTGTAATGAACATTGATTCGCTGAGATGCGACAATAAGGCACAACGCAGGATAAGCAATACGCCAACAACAGCGCACTTCTGCGATATCCTAGCACCCACGACAAACTACGGTGGCCTTGTGGCCAACGCAGGGAACCGCCCTACCTGCCAAGGGTCATTAGACCGAGCTCGCACCGACACCTGCAAGGATAAGGATGCCCAACTTGATCGCCCGACGCCTCGCCCTGCTGCTCTGCTTGATGCTGGCGCCCATTACCGGCCAGGCACAGTGGTTCTCCTCGTCCAGCTCCTCCGAGTTCCTGCCGGTGCTCGAGGCCTTTCAACCGGCCGCCTGGCACGATGGCGAGACCCTCTATGTGGGGGTCGAGGTCACCCCCGAGCACTATCTCTATCGCCACCAACTCAACGTGACGTCTGACGCCGTCGCCCTGGGCGACCCCGAGCTTCCCGCAGGAGAGTTCACCAGCGACGAATTCATGGGCGACGTCTACGTCTTCCGCAGCGACATGCTCTTAGAAGTGCCCCTGGAGGAGACCGCCAGCGGCGTCGTCCCGCTAACCTTCACCTTCCAGGGCTGTGCCGATGCCGGCCTCTGCTATCCGCCGGAGCGCATTGACCTGGAGGCGGCAGAACAGTCGGCACCGGCCGCCTTCGCCGGCCTGGTCAGCGGCAACGGCAGCGCCGGAAACCCCACCACCGATGTTGCTCTGAGCGCACCCGTGAGCCAGGATGGTCGCTTCAGCGCCATGATGGCCGATGCCAGCCTGCCCCTGGCCCTCGGCCTGTTCTTCCTCGCGGGGCTGGGCCTGACCTTTACGCCCTGCGTGCTGCCCATGGTGCCTATCCTGTCATCGATCATCGTCGGCCAGAAACCTAGCCGTCCCCGCGCCTTTGTGCTTTCGGCCAGTTATGTGGCCGGCATGGCACTCACCTATGCCGCGATCGGTGTGCTGATGGGCCTGTTTGGCGCCGGCCTCAACCTCCAGGCCCGGCTTCAGTCGGCCCCGGTGCTTATCACCTTCGCCGCCCTCTTCGCACTGTTCGCCCTGGCCATGTTCGGCGCTTTCGAGATGCGGATGTCGCCGCGTATCGCCGGGCGCATCGATGCCTGGCAGGCCCGCGCCCAGCAGAGTGGCCCCGCTGGACTGGGGCTGGCCGGCGCCCTCTCGGTACTGGTGGTCTCGCCCTGCGTCTCGGCACCCCTGGCCGGCGCCCTGGTATTCATCTCCACCACGGGCAACGCCCTGATGGGCGGGGCCGCCCTGCTCGCCCTCGGCCTGGGCATGGGTGTGCCGCTTCTTCTGGTGGGCACCTTCGGCACGACCATGTTGCCCCGTACCGGCGCCTGGATGAATGGCGTGAAGGTGGCCTTCGGCATCCTGATGCTGGGCGTGGCGATCTGGCTGGTTGAGCGACTGCTCCCCGCCAACGTGGCGCTGCTACTTTGGGCGGCCTTGGCCATCGGCAGCGCCCTGGCCCTGGGGGCCATGACCGTCAATCAGGCCCAAGGCTGGCCCCGGCTCCGCCAGGCCGCTGGCCTGCTGCTGCTCGCCTGGGGCGTCGCCCTGGTATTGGGCGCCGCGGGCGGTGCCACCGACCCGCTGCGCCCCCTGGCCCAGTTAGGCAGCCCTGGCAGCGGCGCGACGACTCCTGCCGAAGTCACCACCGTGGAGAGCCTCGACGGACTGCAGCGTGCCCTGGCCTCGGTGAACGACGACCGCCCGGCCTTCGTCCACTTCACCGCCGATTGGTGCATCTCCTGCAAACAGATGGAGCGCCAAGTCTACCCCGCCCCTCAGGTGGCCGAGCCGCTGTCGGCCTTCGCCCGCATCAACGTCGACGTCACCCAAACCAACGATACCACCCGCGAACTGCTCGATCACTTCGGCCTGTTCGGCCCTCCCAGCCTGCTCTTCTTCAACGGGCAGGAGGAGGTGCGCGACGCGCGTATCCAGGGGGAGATACGCGCCGCCGGCCTGGCCAGCCACCTCGATGGCGTGCTTGGCTGGCTGGAGGGTCAGCGGGGCTGATTCCTCGAAGAGATGGCGCGAACATCGCCTAACAACCGTTTAAATCCCCCCTTCCAACGGCTTTCTCCACGATACTGGACATCCCCTCGAATTTTCGGCAAACTCCTGCGTCATCCTTATTCCCTAGGCCAATAGCGCGGGAAGACACGCCATCTTGCTGCGATCTATTGCAAGTTGGTCCGGGTTGACAGCGCTCCGGGCCGGTCGCCATTCACCGCACCCATCGATCGGGACGAACACCATGGATATCCGCAAGGTCAAGAAGCTGATCGAGCTGCTCGAAGAGTCGAACATCAGCGAAATCGAGATCCAGGAGGGTGAAGAATCGGTTCGCATCAGCCGCCACCCTAACGGTACGAGCTGGCAGCCCGCGATGCCCCAGCCTCAAGCCGCACCGGCTCCGCACAGCGAGGCCACCCCGACAGCCGCACCGGCAGAGACGGCCGCCGAGGAGGCTACGACCTTTCGTGGCCAGGCGGTGAACTCGCCCATGGTCGGCACCTTCTATCGGGCGCCGGCCCCTGGCGCCAAGCCCTTCGTGGATCTAGGCTCCAGCGTCAAGAAGGGCGACACCGTGTGTGTCGTCGAGGCAATGAAGATGATGAACCAGATCGAAGCGGACCGCGATGGCGTGATCGAGGCGATCCTGGTCGAGGATGGCGAACCGGTCGAGTATGACCAGCCGATGGTCGTGATCGCCTGATCCCCCTAACTTCCTCATTCACCTGACACTGGCGGATTCCTCATGCTGGACAAGGTTCTCATCGCCAACCGAGGCGAGATCGCCCTGCGCATACTGCGCGCCTGCAAGGAGCTGGGCATCAAGACGGTGGCGGTCCACTCCAAGGCCGACCGCGAGCTGATGCACGTGCGCCTGGCAGACGAGGCCGTGTGCATCGGACCGGCGCCTTCGGCCCAGTCCTACCTCAACATTCCGGCGCTGATCAGCGCCGCGGAGGTCACCGATTCCAGCGCCATCCACCCCGGCTACGGCTTTCTCTCCGAGAATGCCAACTTCGCCGAGCAGGTCGAGCGCTCCGGTTTCGTTTTTATCGGCCCGAGGGCCGAGACGATCCGCTTGATGGGTGACAAGGTGAGCGCCATCGAGTCGATGAAGAAGGCCGGCGTGCCCACCGTTCCGGGCTCCGATGGCCCACTGCCGGAGGATGATGAAGGAGAGATCGTCGCCACCGCTCGGCGGATCGGCTACCCAGTGATCATCAAGGCGGCCTCCGGAGGCGGAGGGCGGGGTATGCGAGTGGTGCATACCGAGGCCCACCTCCTCTCAGCGGTCAACGTGACCCGCACCGAAGCCCACTCATCCTTCGGCGACGGCACCGTCTACATGGAGAAGTTCCTAGAGAACCCTCGCCATGTGGAGATTCAGGTGCTCGCCGACGGACAGGGAAACGCCATTCACCTCTATGATCGCGATTGCTCCCTGCAGCGCCGTCACCAGAAGGTGATCGAAGAGGCCCCGGCGCCGGGCATCGACTCCACCGCCCGGGCCAAAGTGCTCGAAGCGTGTCGCCAGGCATGCGTCACCATCGGCTACCGCGGCGCCGGCACCTTCGAATTCCTCTACGAGGATGGCCAGTTCTTCTTCATCGAGATGAACACCCGCGTGCAGGTAGAACACCCGGTCACCGAGATGGTCACCGGTGTGGACATCGTCCGCGAGCAGTTGCGCATCGCCTCCGGCCTGCCGCTGTCGCTCACCCAGGAGGAGGTCAAGCTCTCAGGCCATGCCTTCGAGTGCCGCATCAACGCCGAGGACGCGCGCACCTTCATGCCCTCCCCCGGCAAGGTGACCCTCTATCACCCGCCGGGTGGCCTAGGGGTGCGCATGGACTCCCACGTCTATACCGGCTATACGGTGCCGCCCCACTACGACTCCCTGATCGGCAAGCTGATCACCTGGGGCGCCGACCGCGAGACCGCACTGACCCGCATGCGCGTCGCCCTGGATGAGCTGCTAGTGGAAGGCGTCAAGACCAACACCGACCTGCACAAGGACCTCGTCCGCGACGGCTACTTCCAGCAGGGTGGCGTCAATATCCACTACCTTGAGAAGAAGCTGGGGCTCTAGGCCAGTCCGACCGTCCCAGCCCTACACGACCACGGATGCTCTTATGCCCTGGCTGCAACTCAAGGCCCAGATCGCCCCCGAACAGGCCGAGACCCTCGAGGAGCTTCTGCTCGCCGAGGGCGCGACCGCCATCACCCTCCAGGACGCCCATGATGAACCGGTCTTCGAGCCCGAGCGCGGCAGCACACCGCTGTGGCAGGAGACGGTGCTCACCGGACTCTACGACGACCTGGAGGGGGTCGATGCCATGCTCGACCGAGTCCGCCAGCGCTGGGCCGAGGTAGACCCCGAAGAGCCCTGCCCCGAGATCGAGGTGGAACTCCTCGCCGACCGTGACTGGGAGCGCGAGTGGATGGAGGACTTCCAGCCCCTACAGATGGGCCAGCGCCTTTGGATCGTGCCGAGCTGGCACGAGCCGCCGGAGCCCGGTGCGGTCAATCTGCACCTGGACCCCGGCCTGGCCTTCGGCACCGGCACCCACCCCACCACCGCGCTCTGCCTGGCATGGCTCGACGGCCTGTCGATGACAGAGGCGCTCGACGGCGAGTCCGTGCTCGACGTGGGCACCGGCTCCGGCATCCTGGCCATCGCCGCTCTAAAGCTCGGCGCCGCCCGCGCCGTGGGGACCGACATCGACCCTCAGGCGCTGCAGGCAAGCCGCGACAACGCCGACCGCAACGCCGTGCCAGAGGGGGATTTCCGGCTCTGCTACCCGGAACAACTCGATGACGCCGAGACCTTTCCCATCGTCGTGGCCAACATCCTCGCCGGCCCGCTGATCGAGCTGGCGCCGATGATCGCCGGACACCTTGCCCCGGGTGGACGCCTGGCCCTGTCCGGCATCCTCCAGGGCCAGGCCGAAGAGGTTCTCGACGCCTACCGAGCTCAGGGCCTGCGCATGGATGAGCCGCTGTTCCATGAGGGCTGGGTGCGCCTTAGCGGCCGCCGGCCGGGCTAAGTGCCACTTCAATCAGCTCTCCGGGGGGCGTATGATAAGCCCCCTTTCCAGCTACCAGATCAGCGCCATGTCCGACTCTCGTCCCCTACCCCGGATCGGTCGCCATGAACTACCCAACCGGGTGATCCTGGCCCCCATGGCCGGTGTCACCGACCGCCCCTTCCGGACACTCTGCCGACGGCTAGGCGCCGGGCTCGTGGTCGGCGAGATGGTCACCTCGGACCCCACCCTGTGGCACACCCGCAAGTCACGCTTGCGCATGGACCATCGCGGTGAGCCGGGTCCCCGCGCCGTGCAGATCGCCGGCGGCGACGCCAGGATGCTGTCCGAGGCGGCGCGTCTCAATGCCGCACAGGGGGCCGAGATCATCGATATCAACATGGGCTGTCCGGCCAAAAAGGTCTGCAACAAGGCCGCCGGGTCCGCCCTGCTGCGCGACGAAGCCCTGGTAGCCGAGATCCTCGAGGCGGTGGTGGCCGCGGTGGACGTGCCGGTGACGCTCAAGATCCGCACCGGCTGGAGCGCCGAGACCAACAACGGTTTGCGCATCGCCCGCCTGGCCGAGTCCGCCGGCATCCAGGCGCTGGCCGTACACGGTCGCCATCGGCAGCAACGCTATTCCGGCTACGCCGAATACGACACCATCGCCGAGATCAAGTCTCGGGTTGGCATCCCGGTGTTCGCCAATGGCGATATCGACTCTGCCGCGAAAGCCGCCCATGTTCTCGACTACACTGGGGCGGATGCGGTGATGATCGGGCGCGGCGCCCAGGGCAACCCCTGGATCTTCCGTGAGATCGACCACTATCTGCATCATGGGGAGCGCCTGGCGCCCCCGGCCGACGAGGAGCGCGCCGCCGTGCTGCGTGACCACCTCAAGGCCCTGCATGATTTCTATGGCGAGCACCTGGGCGTTCGCATTGCGCGCAAGCACGTCGGCTGGTACCTGGCGAGTGATGCCCGCCTGGATGAGTGCTCCCGACGCACCCACAGGGCCGATTTCAACGCCCTGGAGTGTCCGGATGCCCAGCATCGCTTCATCGACGAACTCTTCCGTCCTGCCACCGTCGAGGCCCCAGGCCCCGCGGCAGGGTGCATGACACCGACAGGAATCCGAGCCGCATGACCACCCAAGCCTTCCCCCAGAATTCCGAGCTATCGGGCAGCGGTCTTGATCTCACTGGCCTGGCCGGTGAAGGCCAGGACAGCCGCTTAGCCGGTAGCACCGGGCATCAACCGCTGCGTGAGGCCGTTGACCTCGCCATGCGTCGCTACTTCGCCCACCTGGACGGCGGCGAAGTCACCGGGCTGCATGCCATGGTGATGGCCGAGGTCGAAGCCCCGCTGATCGCCGCGGTGCTAGAGCACTCCCAGGGCAATCAGACCCGCGCCGCCGAGATGCTCGGGCTCAATCGTGGCACTCTGCGCAAGAAGCTCAAGCAGTACGACCTGATCTGATCCAGAGCCAGCGAAGGGAGACTCAGGGCTCCCTTCCGCGTGTCGGCCGCCGCCGGCACCGGCCCCTACTTACCTGCCAGCAGAGAGTGATCCCATGGCCCAAGCCTCCCCCACCCCGGTTCGTCGCGCCTTGATCAGCGTCTCCGACAAGACCGGGATCGTCGACTTCGCCCGCGGGCTCAGCGACCGCGGCATCGAGCTGCTCTCCACCGGCGGCACCTTCCGTCTGCTCCGAGAGAGCGGCATTGCCGTCACCGAGGTGTCCGAGCACACCGGCTTCCCGGAGATCATGGATGGCCGGGTCAAGACTCTGCATCCCAAGATCCATGGCGGCATCCTCGGTCGCCGCGGCCAGGACGACACGGTGATGGCAGAGCACGACATCGCGCCTATCGACATGGTGGTGGTCAATCTCTACCCCTTCGCCCAGACCGTGGCCAGGCCCGACTGCACCCTCGAGGATGCCATCGAGAACATCGATATCGGCGGCCCCACCATGGTTCGCGCCTGCGCCAAGAACCATGCCCACACCAGCATTGTGGTGGACGCCGGCGACTACGCCCGGGTGCTCGGCGAGATTGCCGCTCAGGACGGCACGGTGAGTGACGCCACCCGATTCGACCTGGCGGTGAAGGCCTTCGAGCACACCGCCAGCTACGACGCGGCCATCGCGGACTACCTGGGCCAGCGAGTCCTCGGTGGCGAGGATGGTTTCCCGCGCACCTATAACCTGCAGTTCGAAAAGAAGCAGTCGATGCGCTATGGCGAGAACCCGCATCAGAATGCGGCCTTCTACGTCGAAGCCGGCGCCCGAGAAGCCAGCGTTGCCACCGCTACCCAGCTCCAGGGCAAGGCGCTCTCCTTCAACAACGTGGCCGATACCGATGCCGCCTTCGAATGCGTCAAGGCCTTCACCGACACCGCCTGCGTGATCGTCAAGCATGCCAACCCCTGCGGCGCAGCGGTGGGCGTCAGCGCCCTGGAGGCCTACGACAAGGCCTTTGCCACCGACCCCACCAGCGCCTTCGGCGGCATCATCGCCTTCAACGTGCCACTCGACGCGGACAGCGCCCGAGCCATCATCGACCGCCAGTTCGTCGAGGTGATCATCGCCCCGGGGATCGAGGCCGAAGCCGCCGACATCATTGCCGAGAAGAAGAACGTGCGCCTGCTCGACGTCAGCGAGCACTGGCCCGGCGAGCGCGAGCACGCCCACGACTTTAAGCGCATCACCGGCGGCCTGCTGGTGCAGGACCGCGACTTGGGCATGGTCGGCCGCAACGAACTCACCGTGGTCAGCGAACGGGTCCCCACCGAGCAGGAGCTCCGCGATCTGGCATTTGCCTGGAAGGTGGCCAAGTATGTCAAGTCCAACGCCATCGTCTACGCCAAGGGTGGCCAGACCATCGGTGTGGGTGCCGGCCAGATGAGCCGCGTCTACTCGGCGAAGATCGCCGGGATCAAGGCTGCCGACGAGGGCCTCTCAGTGCCGGGCTCAGTAATGGCCAGTGATGCCTTCTTCCCCTTCCGGGACGGCATCGACGCCGCCGCCTCCGCCGGCATCACTGCGGTGATCCAGCCCGGCGGCTCCATGCGCGACCAGGAGGTGATCGACGCCGCCAACGAGGCAGGCATCGCCATGGTGTTTACCGGCATGCGCCACTTCCGCCACTGAGCGCCGAGCGCCGAGCGCCGAGCGCCGAGCGCCGAGCGCCGAGCGCCG
>CAYWBG010000018.1:0-26499 GCA_964456005.1 uncultured Halomonas sp. | reverse complement strand
ATCACCACTCCCGTCGTGGCCTGATCCGCATGGTCAACCAGCGCCGCAAGCTGCTGGATTACCTGAAGCGCAAGGATTTCGAGCGCTATCAGTCGCTGATCCAGCGCCTGGGCCTGCGTCGCTAAGCGACGACTCCCAAGCGGTAGAGAGAAACGGGCAGCCTTCGGGCTGCCCGTTTTGTTTTTTTGTTTGTTCAGCCCCGGTGATGCCGAATCGGAAATCTCGCTATCCGGTGGCCGCGGGGCGCGTCAACCCCTAAAATGGTCGCCGAGTCAAAACGACCCAAACACAGATAAGTAGATATTGAAGGAAGTCGCCGTGAATCCGGTCAAGAAGACATTTCAGTACGGTCGCAGCACCGTCACCCTGGAAACCGGGCGCATCGCCCGCCAGGCCACCGGTGCCGTGATGGTTACCATGGACGACACCGTGGTGCTGTGTACCGTGGTGGCCAAGAAAGAAGCCAATCCCAACCAGCCGTTCTTCCCGCTGGGGGTGTTCTATCAGGAGAAGACCTACGCGGTCGGTAAGATTCCCGGGGGCTTCTTCAAGCGCGAGGGGCGCCCCACCGAGAAGGAAACTCTCACCTCGCGGCTGATCGACCGCCCGATTCGCCCGCTGTTTCCCAAGGGCTTCATGAACGAGGTACAGGTGGTTTGCTCGGTGCTTTCCACCGATCGCAACCATGACCCGGATATCGCGGCACTGCTCGGCACGTCCGCGGCCCTGGCCATCTCCGGCGTGCCCTTTAACGGTCCGATCGGTGGCGCACGCGTGGGCTTCGACGAAGAGAATGGCTACTTTCTCAATCCCACCGTCGAGGAGCTGGCCAGTTCCGAACTCAACATGGTGGTGGCCGGCACCGAGAAGGCGGTGCTGATGGTGGAGTCCGAGGCCGACGAGCTTCTCGAGGATGAGATGCTGGGTGCGGTGCTGTATGGCCACATGGAGATGCAGGTGGCCATCAAGGCCATCAACGAGCTGGTCGCCGAGGCCGGCAAGCCCAAGTGGGACTGGCAGCCCCCGGCCGAGAACACCGCGCTGAAGTCCGCCATGACCGAGGCCTTCGAGGCTAGAGTCGGCGAGGCCTATCGCATCACCGACAAGATGGCTCGCCAGGAGGCGCTCTCCGCCATCAAGGCCGAAGCCGTCGAGAAACTGGCCGGTGAAGAAGAAGGCAAATTCGCCGCGGATGACGTCAAGGGCGCCTTTTCCGGGCTGGAGAAGCGGGTGGTGCGCTCTCGGGTCGTCAAGGGCGAGCCGCGCATCGATGGTCGCGACCACAAGACCGTGCGGCCGTTGGACATCGAAGTGGGCAGCCTGCCCAAGACACATGGCTCGGCGATCTTTACCCGCGGCGAGACCCAGGCGATTGTCATTGCCACCCTGGGGACCCTGCGCGACGCCCAGCTGATCGAGTCGCTCGAGGGAGAGCGCAAGGATCGCTTCCTGCTGCACTACAACTTCCCGCCCTACTGCGTGGGTGAGGCCGGCTTCATGGGCGGACCCAAGCGTCGGGAAATCGGTCACGGCCGGCTGGCGCGTCGTGGTATCGAGGCCATGCTGCCCAGCGACGACGAGTTTCCCTACACCATCCGCGTGGTCTCCGAGATCACCGAGTCCAACGGCTCCAGCTCGATGGCGTCGGTATGTGGCTCATCACTGGCGCTGATGGATGCCGGTGTGCCGTTGAAGGCCCCGGTGGCAGGCATCGCCATGGGGCTGGTCAAGGATGAAGACGGCTTCGCCGTGCTCACCGACATCCTCGGCGACGAAGACCATCTCGGCGACATGGACTTCAAGGTGGCCGGCTCTGCCGACGGCGTGACCGCCCTGCAGATGGACATCAAGATCGAGGGCATCAACGAGGAGATCATGGAGAAGGCCCTCCAGCAGGCCCTGGAGGCGCGCCTTAGCATTCTCGAGCAGATGAATGCGGTGATCAGCCAGAGCCGTGCCGAGGTCTCCGAGAATGCCCCCTCCATGGCCACCATCAAGATCGACCCGGAGAAGATCCGCGATGTCATCGGCAAGGGCGGCTCCATGATCCGCAAGATCTGCGAGGACACCGGTGCTTCCATCGACCTTGATGACGACGGCACGGTGCGCATCTACGCTGAGGACAAGGCGGCGGCGAAGGCGGCCATCGACACCGTGCTTTCGATCACCGCCGAGGCGGAGATCGGCAAGCTCTACCGCGGTAAGGTGGTGCGCATCGCCGACTTCGGTGCCTTCGTCAACATCATGCCTGGCACCGACGGCCTGGTGCATATCTCCCAGATCGTGCCCGAGCGCGTCAACGACGTGCGCGACTTCCTCAACGAGGGCGACGAGCCCATCGTCAAGGTGCTCGACATCGATAACCGCAACCGGGTGAAGCTCACCATCAAGGAGATCACCCCGGAAGAGAAGGCGGCATTCGAGGCCGAGCAGGCCGCGGAACCCCAGCTGTAAGCGCCGAGCGCCGAGCTGCAAGGCAAAACCGCCGCCAGGGCCCTGCCCTGGCGGCGGTTTTTTATGCGTAGTAGGCCCAAAAAAGACGTGCCCCGGGAGACCATCCCGGGGCACGCTGTCTGCTAGGCGCTAGGCGCTAGGCGCTAGGCGCTAGGCGCTAGGCGCTAGGCGCTAGGCGCTTATCAGCGTTCGATGGCGAGCGCTACGCCCTGACCGCCGCCGATGCACAGCGTGGCGAGGCCCTTCTTGGCGTCGCGGGCGATCATCTCGTGCAGCAGGCTGACCAGGATGCGGCAGCCGGAGGCTCCGATGGGGTGGCCGATGGCGATGGCGCCGCCGTTGACGTTGACCTTGCTGACGTCCCAGCCAAGCTCCTTGTTGACGGAGAGTGCCTGGGCCGCGAAGGCCTCGTTCGCCTCGACCAGGTCCAGATCATCCAGGCTCCAGCCGGCCTTCTCCAGGCAGCGGCGCGTGGCCGGGGCCGGGCCGATGCCCATGATCGCCGGGTCCACGCCAGCGTTGGAGTAGGCGGCAATGCGAGCCAGTGGCTCGAGGCCCAGGGCCTTGGCCTTCTCGGCGGAGCAGAGCATCACCACGGCGGCGCCGTCGTTGAGGGAGGATGCGTTGCCGGCGGTGACGGAGCCATCCTTCTTGAAGGCTGGGCGCATGCCGCCGAGCTTCTCGGCACTTACCTCACGGGGGTTCTCGTCGGTGTCGAAGACCAGCGGGTCGCCCTTACGCTGGGGAATCTCCACGGGAACGATCTGGCCCTTGAACTTGCCATCGCGGATGGCGGCGGCGGCCTTCTGCTGGGAAGCGGCGGCGAACTCGTCCATGGCCTCGCGGGTAATGGCGTACTTCTCGGCCAGGTTCTCGGCGGTGATGCCCATGTGATAGCCGTTGAACGCGTCCCACAGGCCATCATGAACCATGGTATCCACTGCCTTCCAGTCACCCATGCGCTGGCCGTTGCGCGAATTGGGCAGCACGTGGGGCGAGGCGGACATGTTTTCCTGGCCACCGGCGAGGACCAGCTCGGCGTCGCCGCAGCGGATCGCCTGGGTCGCCAGGTGCAGGGCCTTGAGGCCGGAGCCGCACACCTTGTTGATGGTCATGGCGGGGACGGCATCCGGCAGGCCGGCCTTGATGGAGGCCTGGCGGGCGGGATTCTGGCCGACGCCGGCGGTCAGCACCTGCCCCAGCAGCACTTCGTCGACCTGGTCGCCGGCCACGCCGGTGGAAGCCAGAATGTCCTTGATTACCAAGGCTCCGAGGTCGCTGGCGGGAATGCCAGCCAAGGAGCCGCCGAAGGCGCCGACGGCAGTGCGGCGTGCGGCGACGATCACCACTTCTTGCATGGGAGAGTTCTCCTGATGGGATGACGAGCTTGCGGCCTTGTCGCGGCAGCCGGACATGACCAAGGACTCTCAGCATAGGGGAGGCTTGTGCGTCGCGGCAATGCTTCCATGGCCGTATGGTCGGGTAAAGTCACCCTCAGGCCATCTGAACGGGGATGGCGTGGCTGGTGTGGCTGACCTCATTGCCTTCCTGGAGGTAGACCAGTGCCGGCTGGTGTGCCTCCAGCTCTGCCTCGCTGTAGTGGGCATAGCTGCAGATGATCACGCGATGTCCGGGTCCCGCCAGGTGGGCGGCGGCGCCATTGATGGAGATGACCTTCGATCCTTCCTCGGCGCGGATAGCGTAGGTAGTGAAGCGCTGGCCGTTCTCGACGTTGTAGATCTGGATCTGCTCGTTTTCGCGAATGCCTGACATGTCGAGCAGCTCGCCATCGATGGCGCAGGAGCCCTCGTAGTTGAGCACGGCATGGGTAACGCGGGCCATGTGCAGCTTGGCCTTGAGCATGATGGTGAACATGGAAGCAGGGTCCTCCTGAAGTGCATGGTGGCCGCGTCAGCGCGGCAGGGTCAGGGTCAGGTTATCGATTAGCCGGGTCTTGCCGAGGTGGGCGGCGATTAGCAGAACCGCCTCGCGAGTCGTCTCTGTGACGGGGCTCAGGTCGGTCGCGCGCAGCTCCAGGTAGTCCGGCGAAAGTCCGGCCTCGTCCAGTCGCGCGAGACCCTCTGCCAGCGTCGTTTCTATCTCGGCACCGTTTTCCAGCGCTTCGCGTAGCTGGCAAAGGGTCTGGTAGAGCTGCGGCGCTGCGGCACGCTGTTCGGCACTCAGGTAGCCGTTGCGTGAGGAGAGCGCCAGGCCGTCCTCGGCGCGCATGGTGGGTACGCCCACGACGTCGATGGGGAAGTGCAGGTCGGCGACCATACGGCGGATCACGGCCAACTGCTGGTAGTCCTTCTCGCCGAAGCAGGCGATGTCGGGCTGTACCAGATTGAAGAGCATGCCGACGACGGTCGAGACGCCGTCGAAGTGGCCGGGGCGGGAGGCGCCGCAAAGCCCCTCGGTCACCTCCGGGACCAGGATGCGGGTCTGGGCCTCGAGGCCGCGCGGATAGACCTCGTTCGCATCGGGGGCGAACAACAGGTCGCAGCCCGTTGCCTCGAGCTTGGCCTGGTCCTCGGCCAGGGTGCGCGGATAGGCGTCGAGGTCTTCTCCCGCGCCGAATTGCATGGGGTTGACGAAGATGGTGGCAATCACGGTTTCGGCTTGGCGCCGCGCGGTCTCCACCAGTGCCAGGTGGCCTTCATGCAGGTTACCCATGGTGGGAACCAAGGCGATGCGTTCGCCGCGGCGTCTCACGTCAGCCAGCGCCTGACGCAGGGCGGATATCTCTCTGAGAGTGCGCATTGCAGGCCTCCGGTCTAGAAGCAGTGCTTCTCGGCAGGGAAGCGGCGTGACTTGACCTCCTCGTGGTAGCAACGGAAGGCACCCCGGATGTCCTCGGCCTCGGCCATGTAGTTCTTGACGAAGCGAGGAGCCCGCCCGGGCGTCACACCCAGTACGTCATGCATGACCAGGATCTGGCCATCGGTGTCGGCGCCGGCGCCGATGCCGATCACCGGTACCTCCAGCGCCTCGCTCACTGCCCGACCCAGGCTTGCCGGCACGCACTCCAGCAGGATGATCGAGGCGCCGGCCTCGACCAGGGTGCGAGCGTCTTCGAGGATCCGGCCGGCCTGCTCGGCTTCGCGCCCCTGGACCTTGAAACCGCCCAGTTGGTAGACGGACTGTGGCGTGAGGCCCAGGTGAGCGCAGACCGGTACGCCGCGGCGAGTCAGCTCGCGGATGCCTTCGGCCATCCAGGCCTCCCCCTCGACCTTGACCAGCTCGGCACCGGCGCGCATCAGCTCGCCGGCATCCTGAAGCAGGCGCTCGGTACTCGAGTTGCTCATGAAGGGCAGGTCGACCATCAGTAGGCTTTCGCTCTTGCCGCGGGCCACGCAGCGGGTGTGATAGCAGATCTCGCTCAGGGTGACCGGCAGAGTGCTGGCGTGGCCCTGCAGGACCATGCCCAGAGAGTCGCCCACCAGCAGTACCTCGATGCCGGCTTCATCGGCGGCGCGGGCAAAGGAGGCGTCGTAGGCGGTCAGGCAGCTGAAGGGCTCACCGGCGCGCTTGAAGGCTCGCAGCGTGCTCAGGGTGACGGTAGTCATGGCGTGCTCTCATCGTTGTGGCAGCAGGGGGCGCATGGTGAATGCCGGTCCCGCCTGTACTTTTCTGAAAGTAACACGTGATTGTTACTCAGACCGCAATGGCGTGTCGAGAGGTAACATTTCATCGGCTCTATCCCCTCGCCGCCGTCATGCTGGTGCCAGGTCGTCCGGGTCCATGGAGGCGGCCAGGGTGGCCAGTTGGCGGCCATCCGGCAGCACCAGGCCTGGCGCGAGCTCCAGCAGCGGCAGCACCACAAAGGCGCGTTGCGTCAGTTCGGGATGCGGCACGCTCAGGCGGGGAAGGGCCAGGACGCTGTTATCGAACAGTAGCAGATCCAGGTCCAGCGTGCGGGGCCCCCAGCGTTGGCGGCGTACTCGACGGTGATGCTGCTCCAGGGCCTGCAACTGGTCGAGTAGCGCCAGCGGCGATAGGCGGGTTTCAACCAGCGCCACGGCATTGATGAAGTCGGGTTGGTGTCGGGGGCCGACGGGACGGCTTGCGTAGAGCCTTGATGCGGCTAGGCAGCGGGTCAGCGGTAACCGGTCGAGCTGTTCCAGGGCACGCTGCACCCGGCCGCGTGGATCCTCGAGGTTGCTGCCCAGTCCGACCCACGCCCGGTGAAGGATCATGCGTTGCCGTTGCCGTTGCCGTTGCCGTTGCCGCGGGGCTTGCGGCGTCGCCGGCGGCGCTTGCCAGTGGGCTTGCCGCTGCCGGCAGGGTTGGCGCCGGCCTTGTCGAGCAGGCGGCGCTGCTCGTGTTCGTCGGCCTGCTGGAAGGCGGTCCACCAGTCGCCGAGGCCCGGTTCCAACTCCCCGGCGGCCTCGCGCAGCAGCAGCAGGTCATAGGCGGCACGAAAGCGTGGATGCTCGCGAGTCTGGTAGACCCGGCGCCCACGACGCAGCGGCAGACGCTGCTGCAGGTCCCAGATGTCGCGCATGGGCAGGCTGAAGCGCTTGGGGATGGCGACATGCTGGAGTTGGCGAGACACCACCTGCTGGGAGGCGGCCTGCAGGGCCGGGATTGGGGGCAGGCCATTGGCTTCCTGCTCGGCCTGGCGCAGCGTTACCGGGCCCCATAGCAGGGCGGCAAACAGGAAGGCCGGCGTGACCGGACGCTCCTCGGCAATGCGCCGGTCGGTGCTGGCGAGTGCCGCCTCCACCAGGCGTTCGGACCAGGGCAGGGTCTCCATGGCCTCGGCGGATTCCGGGAAGAGCATCTCGTACAGGCCGAAATCGCGGAGCAGGCGGAAGCTCTCGACGCCGCTGCCAGCCATGAACAGCTTGAGTATCTCGTCGAATAGGCGCGCGGGCGGAATCTGCAGCAACAGGGGGGCCAGCTCAAGGATCGGTGCCCGAGTGGTCGGGGCCAGCTGGAAGTCGAGCTTGGCCGCGAAGCGCACCGCCCGCAGCATGCGTACCGGGTCTTCGCGATAGCGGGTGGCCGGGTCGCCGATGAGCCTGAGGGTGCGTGCCTCGATGTCGCGAACGCCGTCGGCGAAGTCGTGAATAGAGAAGTCGGCGATGCTGTAATAGAGGGCGTTGACGGTGAAGTCACGGCGCAGGGCGTCCTCCTGGATGTCGCCCCAGACGTTGTCGCGGAGGAGCAGGCCATCGTCGGACTGCTGGGCGATATGGTCGGCGTGGTCATCGCCGGGCTTGCCGCGGAACGTGGTGACCTCGATCACCTCTCGACCGAAGCGCACATGGACGATGCGGAAGCGTCGGCCGATGATGCGCGAGTTCCGGAACAGGCCCTTGACCTCTTCCGGTGTGGCATCGGTGGCCACGTCGAAGTCCTTGGGCATGCGTCCGAGCAGTGAGTCACGAATGCAGCCTCCGACCAGGTAGGCCTCGAAACCGGCGTTATGCAGGCGGTAGAGCACTTTGAGGGCGGCTTCACTGAAGTGCTGGCGCGATACCGGGTGTTCCTGGCGGGGAATGACGCGCAACTCGGGGCTGCTGGCGGAGGCCGTCTCGGGGCCGAACAGGGATTTCAGGTGTTCGCCCGGACTCTGCAGAAAGCGGGTAAATCCTTTGAACATGCGGCGATATCGACTCGCGGAGTGCGAAAAGGCTTGAGTGTAGCCGACCCCCGTCACCTTGCATAGGTGCGCGCTGGCCAGCGGTCCCAAAAGTAGATGGGGGAGACCTTTCGGCCTCCCCCTAATACGTTTCTGCAACATCCATGTTACTGGTTTTTCTTCGTGATGGCACATCGCCTTGAATACGCACCGCAGTCACCAAGGAGAAAACAGGCAAGCAGTGTTGTTGTCCTTGTTGGCGCCCCCGTCTGGAGACCGCCTCGTATTCAAAACAATAATCCAAACACGACGGCAAGTGTTCTTGCCTCCCCCCGACTTGTTGGTGTTGTTGCCGGGGGTGCACCTCAATGGCCGTTGTTCTTGTTGGCAGCCGTGACGGGTGCGTCGCTTCCTGGGGATTCCGGTGCCTCGATGGACTTGTTGTTATGGGATCGAGGAGCGCCGCGCGATCGTTGTTGTTCTTCGGTCGTCGCGCCGTAGCTTGGTCGGCCCGCGGGTCTTGTTGTTGTTGATCTGAGGGCCTCGTCACGCTCGGCTGCGCTGTTGTTGTTGTTCGCAGCGGGTGACGCCGGAAGAATTGTTTTTCTTGCCCTAAGAGTTGCACCGGGCATGCCATTTTGGTTTTTTCCATTTAAATTCAATAGGATAAAATGTTCTCGTGGTGAGGTGGTCCCATGAGCAGGAAGAAGTGTTACCGCCTCGGCACTCATGTGGAGCATAACTGTGTGGGACGGTAACAACTGGTGCAGGGTGAGGGGTGAGAGGCGGGCCTGGGCACCTGCGGCGAAGGCCCGCGAGTGCTTACACCATGGTCGTAGGCGTTCCTCGGGGCTCGGTCGTTCTACCGTCGCGGGCTCTTCTTGCGCGGAATACCGAGGCGTTGGCGGCGCTCCCACAGTGACTTGCGGCTGATGCCGAGTTTCTGGGCCAGCTCTGTCTCGCTCATGTGATCCTGGTGCTCCAGCACAAAGTGCTGAAAGTAATCTTCCAGTGATAGATCCTCTTCGGGGCCGGTATGCGGCCCGGCGGCGGCACCCGCAGGGGGAGGTGAGGCTGGCGAGGTCGCTGGCGTCGGACGCGGTGGCGGCGACAGGCCCAGGTCATCGGGGTGGATCAGGTGTCCCTCGGCGAGGATCACCCCCCGCTCCAGGGCATTCTCGAGCTCGCGCACGTTGCCGGGCCAGGGGTAGTCGCGGATCTCGCGACGGGCCGCTCGGGAGAGCCTAAGGCCTTCGCGATCATGGCGGTGGCACGCCTTGTCGAGCAGTACATCGGCGATGGTCAGCACATCGTCCTCCCGGTCGCGCAGTGGCGGCAGGTCAATCTGCATCACGTTGAGTCGGTAGTAGAGGTCGAGGCGGAACTCACCGGTCTTCGACAGGGCGCGCAGGTCACGGTGGGTGGCGGCGATCAGGCGCACATTCACGTGACGCGTCTCCACCGAGCCGATCTTGCGGATTTCGCCCTCCTGCAGCACACGCAGCAGTCGGGCCTGGGCGTCCAGCGGCAGCTCGCCGATCTCATCGAGGAACAGGGTGCCGCCGTCGGCGGCTTCTACCAGGCCGGTGCGGGAGGCGCTGGCGCCGGTGAAGGCACCCTTCTCGTGGCCAAACAGTTCGGACTCGATCAGGGTTTCGGGAATCGCTGCACAGTTCACGCAGATCAGCGGCGCCTGGGCGCGTTTGCTCTGCTGGTGGATGGCGCGGGCCACCAGTTCCTTGCCGGTGCCCGACTCGCCCTGGATCAGCACGGTGACGTCGGCCGGGGCGGTCTTGCGAATGCGGGTATAGACCAGCTGCATGGCCGGGCAGTCGCCGATCATCGGTTGAGCCCGGCCGCTGGGCTCGGTGATGTCGGGTGGCTCGGCCCGACGGGAGGCCTGTAGGTGCAGCACCCGGGCAACGGTCTCGAGCAACTCGTCGTGGTCGAAGGGCTTGGCCACGTAGTCCACGGCGCCCTGTTTGAGAGCGTCCACCGCCGAGCGCATGCTGGCGTAGCTGGTCATGATCAGCACCGGGATCGGGGCGGCGCGAGCAATCAGTTCGGTACCGGGTTCTCCAGGCAGGCGTAGGTCGCTGATCACCAGGTCGAAGCGCTGGGGGTCGAGCTCCAGCGCCTCGGCGACCGAGCCGGCCTCGCTGATTTGGTGGTCGTGGCGCTCCAGGAGTCGGCGCAGCGCGCTGCGGATGATGGCTTCGTCTTCGACAATCAGGATCCGGCTCATCGGGGTGTTTCACCCTCCTGTGAGTTGAGGGGCAGCCAGAGGCTGATTCGGGTGCCGCGCGCCTTTCCGGGGGGCGGCGAATCGATGTCGATCTGGCCGTGGTGCTCGGCCACGATGCTGCAGACCAGTGGCAGGCCCAGTCCCGTGCCTTCCCCGGGTGGCTTGGTGGTGGTGAAGGGCTCGAACAAATGGTCGCGAACGCTGGCGTCAATGCCGTGACCGGCGTCGGTCACGGAAACTCGCAGCCCCTCCCCTTCGGGTTCGGCTTCGATGACCACCTGTCCGCCTGGATCGCTGGCGTCCCGTGCATTGCCCAGCAGGTTGACCATCACCTGCAGCAGGCGCTGGGCGTCGCCTTGGACGCGCGGCTCGTCGGGACAGCGGTTATGAAAGACCACATCCTCGCCCGAGCGGGCGAGGTGGATCAAGTTCAACGCCTCGTCGGTGATGTCGGCCAGCGAGACCGGCGTGAAGCTCTGGCGACTGACGTGGCGTCCCCCGTGAGCAAAGCCGACCAGGGACGCCACGATCCGCGACACACGCGCCGTGAGCTGCTGGATCTGCTCGGCGGTCTCCAGCACCTCCGGGTCTTCGGTATCGTAGCGCAGGTTCTGGGCCAGCGATGAGATGCCGGTGATGGGGTTGCCGATCTCATGGGCCACGCCGGCGGCGAGCTGGCCAATGGAGGCCAGGCGGGCGGCGTGCACCAGTTCGTCCTCCAGCCACTTCATCTCGCTGTGGTCCTCGATCAGGACTACCTTGCCGCCCAGCTCATGGTGACCGTCGCCCAGCTCGGCCTTGTGCAGGCTCAGGTAGCGGGGGCCGTCCTGCAGGGTGACCGGCTGCTTGTAGAGGTGGTCCCGGGGCTCGGCGAGGATGCGTCCCAGCAGTTCTCCCCAGGGAGCGGGAAGGCTGTCGCGCCGCGCGCCGATCACGCTTTCGCCATCGATGCCCGACAGGGCGGCCAGGGCGTCGTTCCACATCAGCAATTCGCCGTCGTCGCCGAAGGCGCACAGGCCGACCGGAAGCCGGGTGAGCGTGCGGCGGTGGTAGCGGCGGAGACCATCCAGCTCACGGGCCAGGCCGGTCAGCCGTGAGCGGTAGGCTTCCAGGCGACTCTCCACGAAGTGGATGTCCTCGGTGGCGCCATGGCCGTCCTGGCGGTAAGGCAGGTAGCGGTCCACAAGGTCCTGAGCCACCGAGGGGCCCATCAGCCCGGAGAGGTTGGCCTGCAAGCGGTCGCGCAGGCGGCGCAGGGCATAGGGGCGCCGGTCATGGGGTGAGAGCCCCAGGTCATCCAGGGCTCGGTCGACCTCCCGCACGGCTACCGATTCTCCCAGTGCCGGAGCCAGGTGCCGCTTGAAGTCCTCGCCATTGCTCGCCTCCAGCGGCAGGCGCTTGGGGCGAATCACGGCATCCACCGAGCAGGCTTCGGCGGCGGCGCGCTCACCTTCCGACGTATGCGTGGCCAGGGAGACCAGGATGAAGACCAGCACGTTGGCGGCTAGAGAGACCAGGCTGACGATGTACCACTCGGGCTCCCCGGCGACCCCCTCGAGGCCGGGAGGAATGATCACCATGGCCGGCAGCGTCGTGAGCAACGGCAGCCACAGGCCAAGCAGCCAGATCACCAGGCCGGTGAGAAGCCCGGTGACCATGCCCTTGCGGTTGGCTCCCGGCCAGTAGAGGAGGGCCAACAGCCCCGGCAGGCACTGAGCCATGCCCACGAAAGCCGCCAGGGCCAGTGTGGTGAGGTCGTGATGGACGCCGACGATGCGGTAGAACAGCCAGCCACCGAAAACGACCGCGCCGATCAGTGCGCGGCGCAACCACAGCAGCCAGCGATAGAGGTCGGGCTGGGCCTCGGGAGGATGGGCAACCAGCAGCACGTGGTTGAGGATCATGCCTGACAGGGCCAGCGAGATAAGCACCATGGTGGCGCTGGCAGCGGCCAGGCCGGCGATGAACGCCAGCGCCTGGACCCAAAGGGCATCCGAAAGGCCGAACGCCAGGTAGGCGGCGCCCATCACGTCGTCGGCGCCCAGCCGCTGGCCGGCCCAAAGGATTAGCGGCACGGGGATCGCCATCAGCAGCAGGAAGAGCGGTAGCGACCAACTGGCCTGCAGCAGGGTGTGGCGGGAAAGCGTTTCGGCGAAGGTGATGTGGAAGATGTGCGGCATCAGCAGGGCCGCGGCGAAGAACAGCAGCAGCAGGGTGCGCCAGTGGGCCGGGTCGGGCTGGACGACGCTGGCCTGGTGAACCTGGCCGGGGCCATCCAGCCAGGCCTGGAGGTCAGCGGGGCCATCGAAGATGCCGAACAGGGCAATGCCGGCCAAGGTCAGCATGGCGGCGAGCTTGACCAGCGATGAGAGGGCGAGCACCGCCAGCAGGCTGTCGTGGCGGCCCTGGCGCGCGCCGAAGAGCATGGCGAACAGCGCGATCAGGGCGCAGAAGGCTAGCGCCAGCAGCGCCGGGGAGGCAGCGCCGGTCATCAGGAAGATGGCGTCGCCCAGGGTCTGTACCTGCAGGGCGAGCAGCGGTAGCACCGCCAACAGGCTGATCAGGGTGATCAGGGTACCGACCCAGCGCGAGCGGAAGCGGAAGGCGAAGAGGTCTGACACCGAGGCGAGCTGGTAGGTACGCGTCATGCGCTGGATGGGCACCAGCAGCACCGGCGCGAGCAGGAAGGCGCCGGCCACGCCGAGATAGTAGGCCAGGTAGCCGTAGCCCGACGTGGAGGCGAGTTCCAGGCTGCCGTAGATTGCCCAGGCGCTGGCGTAGACTCCCAGCGCCAGGGTATAGACCACGGGATGACGAGTGATGCGGGGAGAAATCCAGCCACGCTCAACCGCCAACGCACACAGGAAGAGCACCAGCAAGAAGCCGCTGCCCAGGGCGAAAATCCCGGCCAGGCTAGTGTTCATCCAGCTTCCTCTTCTGCTCGAGCCACAGGGTCAGGGCGATCAGCACACCCCACAGGGCGAAGGGGCGATACCAGGCGACGCCGGGGCTCGACCAGCCGCTGATCAGCAGCGGTGAGAGCAGGTATCCTCCCAGCACCAGGAACAGCATGATGCGGTAGACGTACATGGCAACCTCTCAGCGGTTCAAGGTGTCGTCCAGCGCGGCCAGACGGTGTGGGTCGGGGCGGATGCGCGCCGGGCACCAGGCGTCGATGGCCCATGCCAGCTGCTCGGCCACTGGGGCGCTTGACAGCGCCCCGGGCGGGGCCTGATCCAGAGCGCTCAGCGCCTGATGGAGCAGCGGGCGCACTTGTTTGTCCTTCAGCGGCAACGGGGGGGCCAAATTCTGCTTGGAGAGCTTCTGGCCACCCTCTCCGATGATCAGCGGCAGGTGAAGGTAGCGCGGTTCGGGGGCGCCCAGGGCATGCTGCAGCTGGCGCTGCCAGGGCGTGTTGTCGAGCAGGTCGACGCCGCGCACCACGTCGGTGATCCCCTGGTCGGCGTCGTCCACCACCACGGCGAGCTGATAGGCCCACAGGCTATCCTTACGCTTGAGTACCACGTCGCCGAGTTCCGCCGGGTCGAAGCGCTGCTCACCGAACAAGCGGTCCTGCCAGACGACCGGGCGCAAGGCCAGGTCGCTGCGCAGCCGCCAGGCAACGGGCTTGCCGGATTCGCGCACGCCGTTGCGACACCAGCCGGGGTAGACGGCATAGTCGCGCCACTGCTTGCGCGAGCAGCTACAGGGATAGGCCAGTCCCTGGTCGACCAGCCGCTCCAGTGCGGTCGCATAGGCGCCATCCCGGTCGCTCTGCCAGAGTACCGGGCCGTCCCAGTGCAGGCCGAAGGCCTCCAGCTGGCGCTGAATCTCGTCAGCGGCGCCGGCCGGACAGCGCGGCGGGTCGATGTCCTCCATGCGCAACCGCCACTCGCCGGCGACCTTTCGGGCGTCGAGGAAGCTGGCCAGGGCCGCCACGAGAGAGCCTAGGTGCAGCGGACCCGAGGGGGTTGGCGCGAAGCGACCCCGGTAGCGACTCATGGGGGACTCCTGCCGTGGGCGTCAGACATGCCAACGGGCACCCTGGGGTGCCCGTCGCGGGTGGCTGGCGGTGGCATCGGCATGCGCGTATCAACCGCCCAGCTGTTTTTCCTTGAGCTCGGCCAGCGTCTTGCAGTCGACGCACAGGGTGGCGGTGGGGCGCGCCTCGAGTCGGCGGATGCCGATCTCGACGCCGCAGGCCTCGCAAAAACCGTAGTCGTCCTCGTCAATTTTCTCGAGGGTTTCGTTGATCTTCTTGAGCAGCTTGCGTTCGCGGTCACGAGTCCGCAGCTCCAGGCTGAAACCTTCTTCCTGGGTGGCGCGGTCGGCGGGGTCGGCGTAATTGTTGGCCTCCTCCTGCAGATGACGCACGGTGCGGTCTACTTCTTCCATGAGCTCTTGTTTCCAGCCCAGCAGGATCTGTCGGAAGTGCTCGAGCTGCTGCTCATTCATGTACTCTTCACCCGCTGCCGGCTCGTAGGGGGTGAATTTCTTGGGCGCTTCCACTTTCTTGTCGGCTACTGGCATGGGACTGCCTCGTTACTTTAGTGACTGCTGATCAATACCTGCCTTGATGCACGGTATCTCACGCCAAAGGGATGCTTGTTTAGCGGAAAAATCCTCGCGTTGCAACTCCTCATGCTCTCCCTCCTGCGTCATGACCACTAAAGTCGCTACAATGGGCTTTTGTCCATGCGACGGGAGACACGCTCCCGTTGCGGTCGTGACAGGAGTTCGTCAATGACCTGGAGTGCCCGCATTGAGCAGATCGCCCCCTTCCGGGTGATGAACCTGCTGGAAACCGCCCAGGCCCGCGAGGCCAACGGGCACGATGTCATCCACCTGGAGGTAGGCGAGCCCGACTTTCCCACCCCCGAGCCAGTCGTGGCGGCGGGGCAGGCGGCACTCGCCGCCGGTCATACCCGCTATACGCCGGCAGCCGGGCTGCCCGCGTTGCGCGAGGCCATCGCCGGTCACTACGCCGAGCATTTCGGCGCGACGGTGGATCCCGGGCGGATCCTTATCACCCCCGGGGCCTCCGGGGCCTTGCTGTTGGCCAGCCAGCTGCTGGCCGGCCCGGGCGACCGGGTGCTGATGGCCGACCCCAACTATCCCTGCAATCGCCACTTCATGGCCCTTGCCGGGGCCGAGGTAGACGCCGTGCCGGTGGGGCCGGCGAGCGGCTGGCAACTGGATGCCGCGCTGGTCGAGGCGAACTGGCATGAGACCACCCGCCTGGCCATGCTGGCCACCCCTTCGAACCCCACGGGCCACATGCTGGACGCGCAACGGCTTTCTGCCGTCGCCGCCAAGGTAGCAGAGAAGGGCGGTCATCTGCTGGTGGACGAGATCTACCAGGGGCTCTGCTACGACCTCGAGCCGCTCTCCGCGGCGGCGATCACTCCAGACGCCTTCGTGGTCAACAGCTTCTCCAAGTACTTCGGCATGACGGGCTGGCGCCTGGGCTGGCTGCTGGCGCCGGAGGCGGCGGTGGAGCCGCTGACACGCCTGGCCCAGAACGTCTTCCTGGCCGCCCCGACTCCTGCCCAGCATGCGGCCTTGGCCGCTTTTACCCCCGGGTGTCGGGAGATCCTCGAGGGGCAACGTCGCGAACTTGGGCGTCGCCGGGATGCCCTCCTGGCGGGGCTGGCTCGTCTGGGGCTGGCGCCCTCGCTGCCTCCCCAGGGTGCCTTCTACCTGTGGCTCGACATCTCCCGCTACAGCGACGATAGCCAGGCCTTCTGCCGGCGCCTCCTGGAGGAGGAGAACGTCGCCATCACCCCGGGAATCGACTTCGCCCTGCAGGGTGGCGAACACCATGTGCGGATCGCCTTCACCACCGGCATCGCCAGGCTCGAGGAGGCGGTGAGCCGCCTCGAACGCTTCCTGGACCGGCAGTAACCCGGAGACTCCCCCATGGACTATCCCGAGTTGCTGCCGGGTACCCTGCTGCGCCGCTACAAGCGCTTTCTGGCCGATGTCCGGCTGGATGACGGTCGCGACGTTACCGCTCACTGCCCCAATACGGGCTCCATGCGCGCGGTGAACGTGCCGGGCTGTCGAGTGTGGCTCGCGTCCAGCGATAACCCCGCGCGCAAGCTGGCCTGGACCTGGGAGCTGGTCGAGCTGCCCCAGCCCGACGATGGCCTGGCCATCGCCTCGGTGCACACCGGACGGGCCAATCGCATCGTCGAGGAGGCGCTTCGAGAAGAGCGGGTGCCGGCCCTTGCCGGCTATGCCTCGCTGAAGCGCGAGGCGAAGGTGGTGGCAGTGCCGGGACAAGGGGCGAGCCGGCTCGACTTCCGCCTGGACGATCCACTGCGGGGAACGGCCTTCGTCGAGGTCAAGCAGGTGACCCTCAGGGAGGCCGACGGTCACGGCTACTTTCCGGATGCCGTGAGTGAGCGGGGCAGGAAGCATCTGGAGGCGCTGGCGAGCCTGGTCGAGCAAGGCCAGCGCGCAGTGCTGCTGTTCCTCGTGGCCCACCAGGGCATCTCGGACGTGGCGCCGGCGGAGCATCTGGACCCGGCCTATGCCGCGGCGTTGAGAAAGGCGTCGGCACGCGGGGTGGAACTGCTCGCCCATCGCTGCGAGGTGGTGTGGCGCGATCAGGTGCCGGTCGCGATCTGCTTGGGCTCGGCGGCGCTGCCCGTATCACTGTGGCGGAGGCCGCAAGGGCTTCAGCGGTCGATATAGAAGCGCTGGATGAAGCTGACCTGTGCCGGCTCTGCATTGCGGTCGTGACGCACCTCCAGATCGAAGCGCATCGGCTCGTCTTCATGGATGCGGAAGACCGCTATCTGGGACGGGGTGTCGCTGCTGCGCAGGGTGCGGAAGCTGAGTGGCGCGCTCTCTCTGGTGCTGGAGAGTCCGTCGACCCGGCCGTTGACCGTCACCGGAACGGCGCGAGTGGTACCGTCTTCGCGCTCTTCCAGCACGCTGACGTTGAGCAGCGCCATGACCTGGCTGCGCTGGATGTTGTGCTCGCGGGCCACCTCCTCGGGCAGGAAGCTGGTGTTCACCGCACTGTAGTGGATCTGGTAGTTATCGTGCTGCTCGTACTGTTGGGCGGCCAGTGGGCCGGCCAGCAGCCAAAGCAGGCACAGCAGCAGGCGGCAAGGGAGTCGTCTTGTCATCGTGGATCCTCTCGATTCAGGCAGGCGGGTCAGCGCCGGCTGACCCGGAAGATGGCGATCTCTCCGAACAGATTAGGCCATAGCCGCGAGGTCCAGTGCCCCTCGTGGTCGCCGATGCCCACGGCTCGGTCAACGATGATCAAACCCTTGTCACGGCAGAGTTGTTCAAAGTCGTTGAAGGTCGACAGGTGGATATTGGGGGTGTCGTACCAGGCATGGGGCAGAGACTTTGAGACCGGCATATAGCCACGAATGCCCAGGTGCACGCGATGACGCCAGTAGGCGAAGTTGGGAAACGTAATGATGGCCTCACCGGCGACGCGCAGCATCTCATCGAGCATCAGGTCGGGGCGGCGCAGGGCCTGCAGGGCCTGGGTCATGATCACAAGGTCACAGGCGTCGTCATCGAAGTTGGCCAGCCCTTCGTCGAGGTTCTGCTCGAGAACATTGACGCCGCGGGCGATACAGGCGGTGATGCCGTCGGGGTCGATCTCCAGGCCATAGCCGGTGACATTCTTGTCTCGGGCAAGGGCCGCCAGCAAGGTGCCATCGCCGCAGGCCAGATCGAGGATGTGGGCACCCTGCGGGATCCACCCGTGGATCAACTTCAGGTCGGGGCGGTTCATGGGTGCTCCTCCAGGCCTAGATCCCGAGCCACCCGTGACATGAAGGCAGCAAATACCGCCTGGTAGCGGGGCTCGGGCATCAAGAAGGCATCGTGGCCATGGCTTGAGTCGATGTTGGCGTAGCTGACGGGCTTTCCTGCACGCATCAGGGCGTCGACCAGCTCGCGGGAGCGCGATGGTGGGAAGCGCCAATCGGTGGTGAAGCTGACCACCAGGAAGGGGCATGCCGCGGGTGCCAGGGCCCGGGCCAGGTCGCCGCCATGGGCGGCCGCCGGGTCGAAATAGTCCAGCACCTTGGTCATCAGCAGGTAGGTGTTGGCGTCGAAGGAGTTGGAGAAGGTATCCCCCTGGTGGCGCAGGTAGGACTCTACCTGGAATTCCACGTCATAGCCGAAGTTGAGGTCGTCGACGCGCAGGTCGCGGCCGAACTTGTGACCCATGGCGTCTTCGGAGAGGTAGGTGATGTGCCCCACCATGCGCGCCAGCTTGAGTCCGCGACGGGGCACCTTGCCGTGTTCGGTATACCAGCCGTCGTGAAAGTCCGGGTCCGAGCGGATCGCCTGGCGCGCTACCTCGTTGAAGGCAATGTTCTGGGCAGAGAGCTTGGGGGTAGCGGCGATCACCCCCGCACTGGCGATCCGTTCCGGATAGGCCAGCGTCCACTGCAGCGCCTGCATGGCACCGAGGCTGCCGCCGATGACCGCGGCGAAGCGCTCGATACCCAGGCGGTCGGCCAATCGAGCCTGGCTATTCACCCAGTCTCCCACCGTCATCATCGGGAACTCGGGGCCCCACTGGCGGCCACTCTCCGGGTTGCGGCTGGCCGGTCCGGTGCTGCCATGGCAGCCGCCCAGGTTGTTCAGCGAGATCACGAAGAAGCGGTCGGTATCGATGGACTTGCCGGGGCCGATGTGCGCGTCCCACCAGCCCGGCTTGCGCTCGTCGGCGCTGTGGTAGCCGGCGGCATGGTGATGGCCGGAGAGCGCATGGCAGATCAGCACCGCATTGGAGCGCTCGGCGTTAAGGGTGCCATAGGTCTCGTAGACAAGGTCGTAGGCCGGCAGCGTCCTGCCGCAGGCCAGGTCCAGAGGGTCGTCGAAGTGAGCCGTCTGGGGCGTCACCAAGCCGACCGAGTCACGCGGGAGCTCGGGCATCAGTCTTTCCGTGTCCAGTCATTGCGGTATGGCGCTGCGGCTCGGGCCGCTGCCTCAGAGGCCGACCAGAGCGCCGGAGATGCCGGCGGCGCGGGTCAGTGAGCCCACCACGATACCATCGATCAGGCTGATAGCGATGAAGGCCACAATGGGCGAGAGGTCGATCATGCCCAGCGGCGGAATGACCTTGCGCAAGGGGGCCATGATCGGCTCCACCAGCTGCATCACCAGCAGCGCTCCGGGGTGGCTGGCGTTAGGGGCCACCCAGCTGAGGATGATCATGACGATCAGCGCGAAGAAGTAGATCTTGAGGATGGCATTGGCCAGGGCCGCCACGGCGCCGATGGCTACCCCGGCAATGGGCGGCATGCCGAAGCCGGCGACCTGCAGGATCACCACGATGCTGATCGCCTTGATCACGAAGCCGGCGGCCAGGGTCGCCAGGTCGAAGCGCCCCATGACCGGGCCCAGGAAGCCCTGGAAGGGTCGCACAACCGGCTGGGTGACCTTGACCACTGACTGGCTGATGGGATTGTAGTAGTCGGCCTGGGATGCCTGCAGCAGGAAGCGCAGCATCAGCAGGAACAGGTAGATATTGATGAGGGTGTTGACCAGCATCAGGCCGGCATTTCCCATGAGAATTCCTCCATATGGTTGGCAGGGCGCTATCCGTGGGCAGCGATCACGGACAACGAGTGCAAAGGGTTAGCGCCTGCCGAGCTCATCGGCCATCTCTCGGGCGCGGGCGGCACAGGCGTCCATGGCCTCGAGCATGATGCGGCGCAGGCCAGCCTCTTCGAGATGCTCGATGGCCTTCTCGGTGGTGCCACCTGGTGACATTACGTTGCGCTTGAGTTCCGCGGGGGAGTGGTCACTGGACATTGCCATCTTGGCCGCGCCATGGGCGGTCTGCATGGCCAGGCGCCGGGCGGTGTCGGCGGGCAGACCCAGCGTCACGCCGGCCTCCTCCATGGCCTCGAACATCAGGAAAAAATAGGCAGGGGCGCTGCCCGAGACGGCGGTCACTGCTTCCAGCAGCGCCTCCTCATCGACCCACTCGACCAGGCCCACGGCCTCCATCAGTTCGGTGGCGAGCTGACGCTGCTCCTTGCTGACATTGGCGTTGGCGAAAAGGCCTGCGGCGCCGGCTCCCACCAGCGAGGGGGTGTTGGGCATGCAGCGTACCACCGCCAGGTTGCCGCCCAGCCAGTTTTCGAGGGTCGAGGCGGGAAGCCCAGCAGCCACCGAGATGATCAGCGGACGGCGGCGCTGGATTGCGCTGGCCAGCGCCTCGCACACGTCCTGCATCACCTGGGGCTTCACCGCCAACACGACGACGTCGGCCTGGGCGATCGCTGCCGCGTTGTCGGTGTCGGTGTGGATGCCGTAGCGCTCGTGGATCGGCGCGAGGAAGGCGTCGCTGGGCGAAGTGGCGGTGATGGCGGAGGGCGAGAAGCCGTTGTCGATCATGCCCCCGATAATGGCGCCGGCCATGTTGCCCGCGCCGATGAAGGTGACTCTGGTGGCCATGGGGTCTGTCCTGTGTCAGTCGTCGAATGTGGCCGGCATGGTTCACCGGTTTCTGCTGGTTGTCACTCTCGTGCGGTGCGTTCCCCGAAGATGGCGGTGCCCAGGCGGACCAGGGTGGCGCCCTCCAGCACGGCGGCCTCCAGGTCGGTGGTCATGCCCATCGATAGGGTATCGAGCGGCGCCTCTGGGAAGCGCTGCTGGAGTGCCTCCAGGGCCTCGCGAAGCTGGGCGAAGGGTGCCCGCTGTGCGTCCCGCTCCTCAGCCGGGGCAGGGATCGCCATCAGGCCCCTCAGGCGCAAACGCGGCATCCTCAGCACCGCCTCGACCAGGGCTGGCAGGGCATCGAGATCAACGCCCGACTTGCTCGCTTCCCCGCTGATATTGACCTGCAGGCAGATCTCAAGCGGCGGGGCCGCCTCTGGGCGTTGATCGTTCAGCCGCCGAGCGATCTTCTCGCGGTCTACGCTATGTACCCAGGCGAAGTGTTCGGCCACATCACGGGTCTTGTTGGATTGCAGCGGACCGATGAAATGCCAGACGATGGCGTCGAGGTCGGCCAGCTCGACCTGTTTGTCGAGGGCCTCCTGGACATAGTTCTCGCCAAAGTCACGCTGGCCCAAGTGCCAGGCCTCGCGGATCATCGCCGCCGGTTTGGTCTTGCTGACCGCCAGTAGCCTCGCCCCCGAGGCGGGGCGCCCGGCAGCGGCCAGGGCCTCGGCGAGTCGGGTGCGGGCAGCGGCGAGTGACTCGGAAAGTACCAAGTCCGTCATGTCGTCAGGTCTGTCATACTAGTCTTCACAGAAGGCACCAAAAATCGGGAGCAGGGAAAACCCATGGATATTACCGAACTGCTGGCGTTCTCGGCAAAGCAGAAGGCCTCCGACCTTCACCTTTCGGCAGGCCTGCCGCCCATGATTCGCGTTGACGGCGATATTCGCCGCCTTAACGTGCCGGCCATGGAGGACCGCGAGGTTCGCAAGCTGATCTACGACATCATGGCCGATCGTCAGCGCCGCGACTACGAGGAGTTCTACGAGACGGACTTCTCCTTCGAGGTGCCGGGCGTATCGCGCTTCCGTGTCAACGTCTTCAACCATGCCCGCGGCGCCGGTGCCGTCTTCCGTACCATTCCTACCGAGGTGCTGACCTTCGAAGACCTCGGTCTCGGAAGCGTCTTCCGCCAGCTCTCGATGCTGCCCCGCGGCCTCGTGCTGGTCACCGGTCCTACCGGCTCGGGCAAGAGCACCACGCTGGCGGCAATGATCGACTACATCAACGACAACCGCTACGAGCACATCCTAACCATCGAGGACCCGGTGGAGTTCGTCCACCGCAGCAAACGCTGCCTGGTCAACCAGCGGGAAGTGCATCGTGACACCCTCGGTTTTGCCCCGGCGCTGCGCAGCGCCCTGCGCGAGGACCCGGACGTGATTTTGGTCGGCGAACTGCGTGACCTGGAAACCATCCGCCTCGCGCTGACCGCCGCGGAGACCGGGCACCTGGTGTTCGGGACCCTGCACACCACGTCGGCGGCCAAGACCATTGACCGGATCATCGATGTCTTCCCCGGCGATGAAAAATCCATGGTGCGCTCGATGCTCTCGGAGTCTCTCCAGGCGGTGATCTCTCAGGCATTGCTCAAGCGCGTGGGAGGCGGTCGCGTGGCGGCTCACGAGATTCTCATCGCCACCGCGGCGGTGCGCAACCTGGTTCGCGAGGACAAGGTGGCACAGATTTACTCTGCCATTCAGACCGGCGGTAACCTGGGGATGCAGACCCTGGATGCCTCCCTGGCCAAGCTGGTGGCAGACAACGTGGTGGCGCGGGATCAGGCCCAGGCCAAGGCCAAGAGCATGCTGGCCAACTGAGGTGATCCGTCGGGGAATACACAGGTGAAGGAGCAGGGACATGACAGCTCAAGAGTGGCTCTACCAGCTGCTGGACATCATGGTGCAGAAGGAGGCCTCGGATCTGCTGATCTCGGTGAATGCCCCGCCGACGCTGAAGATGGCCGGGAAGCTCACCCCCCTGGGGGACCATAAGCTCAGCGTGGCGCAAGTCAACGAACTGGTTGGTGTGTCGATTCCCGACATGTTGCGGGAACGTTTCCGGCTCGAGCACGAAGCCAATTTCGCGCTGAGCCTCAAGGACAAGGGGCGCTTCCGGGTCAGTGCCTTCCAGCAGCGCAATCAGATGGCCATGGTGGTCCGGCGTATCGGCTTCGAGATTCCCCATCTCGAGGAGCTTTCGCTGCCCGCTACCCTCGGCGAGCTGGCCAATAACAAGCGCGGCCTGGTGTTCGTGGTCGGGGGCACCGGCACCGGCAAGTCGACCACCCTGGCGTCGATGATCCAGCAGCGTAATGAAACCCTGGGAGGACACATCATCAGCGTCGAAGATCCCATCGAGTATGTGCATCCGCACAAGAAGGCGATCATCAACCAGCGCGAGGTCGGCATCGATACCGAATCTTTCGAGGTGGCATTGAAGAACACCTTGCGCCAGGCGCCGGACGTGATCCTGATCGGTGAGGTACGGACTCGCGAGACCATGGAACACGCCCTGACCTTCGCCGAGACAGGCCACCTATGCCTGGCGACGCTGCACGCCAACAACGCCAACCAGGCGCTGGACCGCATCATCAACTTCTTCCCCATCGAGCGACACTCCCAGGTGTGGCTCGACCTCTCGCTCAACCTCAGGGCCATCGTCGCTCAGCAGCTATTGCCAACGGTGGACGGCGGGCGTTGTCCGGCCATCGAGATCATGCTCAAGTCACCGCTGATCGGTGACCTGGTTCGCAAGGGGGAAGTCTCCGAGATCAAGAACGTCATGACACGCTCACGGGATCTCGGCATGCAGACCTTCGACCAGGCGCTCTACGACCTCTTCAAGGCCGGGAAGATCACCGAAGAGGTGGCGTTGGTGCATGCTGACTCGGCCAACGACCTGCGCATGATGATCAAGTATGGCGACGAAGGCAGCGAAGGAATGGTCCAGGCCCGCGAAGCCGCCAGTCAGCTGACGCTGAAGCGGGACGACGATTTCTGACGTCGACCCGTCGTCAGGGTGAATAGATGCCGCCCAAGACCCTGGGGCCGGCCGCCCCGGTCACCGAGGGCAGGTTGCCCGGTAGCCCAGCCAGCCTTCGCCAGGCCAGCCAGGCGAAGGCACCGGCCTCCAGCCAGTCAGCGGGCCAGCCCTCGTCGGCGCTGGCCATCAGTGCCGTCTCCGGAAGTCGCCTGGCCAGCCGGCCCAGCAGGTCTCGGTTGTGGGCCCCGCCACCGCAGGGGTAAAGCCTGGTGGCCGATGGTGCCTGCAACCGCTCCCGGGCCATTTCCACTGCCAGTGACACGCTCGCGGCGGTCAGCTCCGCCAGGGTGGCCTGTACATCCTCCGGCCGCTCCTTACCCGTCAAGTGGCTCGCCAGCCATTCCAGGTGGAAGCGCTCCCGGCCGGTGCTGCGCGGTGGCGGCAGGTGGAAGAAGGGCTCGGCGAGAAGCCGCTGCAGCAGCGCTTGGTCGACCCTTCCTGATGCCGCCCAGGCCCCATCGGCATCGAAGCGGCCACCGCGATGGCGTGCGTGCCAGGCGTCCAGCAGGGCGTTGGCCGGACCGGAGTCAAACCCGAGTGGTGCACGGGGGTCCTGCGCCGGGGGCAACAGGGTCAGGTTGGCGAAGCCGCCCAGATTGAGCACCAGACGCCACTCATCGGGGGCGCGGAAAAGCGCCTGGTGGAAGGCGGGGGCCAAGGGTGCCGCCTGACCGCCCGCCGCCAGGTCGCGCCGACGAAAGTCAGCGACCACGGTGATGCCGGTGAGCTCCGCGAGCCGGCTGGGGTTGTCGAGCTGCAGCGTATAGGCAGGGCCGCCGGCATGACCTTGTGGTGCATGCTCCACTGTCTGGCCGTGGCTGCCCAGGGCGACAACCGACTCATGCGGGGTGCCGCTGGAGGAAAGCAGGGCCTCAACGGCGTTAGCCTGCAGCCGGCAGAAGGCCTCTTCGGCGGCGGCCAGCTCGGCAAAGCTTACCCTGTCGGCATGGCAGAGGGTCCACAGCCGGTCCCGCAGCGGTTCCGGCAGCGGCTCGGCATGGCTGGCCAACAGCCTGGGCGATGCTTCCTCGGGGGGTGACGGTATCTCAACCAGGGCGGCGTCGATGCCGTCAAGACTGGTGCCGGACATCAGGCCTATATAGAGGGGCATGGCAATCTTCCGTGTCATGGTAGCGTCACCGTAAGGTGTCGACTCATGCTACCATCCTGTCCCATTCGATGGCCCCGACAGGGCTTGGCAACCGAACACGTGGAGTAGGAGACGATGAGCGACGTGGCAAGCGCGCTGGCGCTGCTGGAACGAGGCACCCAGGAGATCCTGCTGGAAGAAGAGCTGGTCAAGAAGCTGGAGTCCGGGCGCAAGTTGCGGATCAAGGCGGGCTTTGATCCCACGGCGCCGGATCTCCATCTGGGTCACAGCGTTCTTTTGACCAAGATGCGCCAGTTTCAGGATCTTGGCCACGAGGTGATCTTCCTGATCGGTGATTTTACCGGTCGCATCGGCGACCCCACCGGTAAGAACGTCACCCGCAAGCCCCTCACCGAGGAGGAGGTCAAGGCGAACGCCCAGACTTACAAGGAGCAGGTGTTCAAGATCCTGGATCCGGAAAAGACTGAGGTTCGCTTCAACTCCGAGTGGTTCACCTCCATGAGCGCTGCCGACATGATCGAGCTGGCCGGTCAGAGCACCGTTGCCCGCATGCTCGAGCGCGACGATTTCGACAAGCGCTACAGTGCGAACCAGCCGATCTCCATCCATGAGTTCCTCTACCCGCTGGTGCAGGGCTATGACTCCGTGGCGCTGAAGGCTGACATCGAACTGGGCGGAACCGATCAGAAATTCAATCTGCTGATGGGCCGCGAGATCCAGAAGTACTTCCGCATGGAGACGCAGGTGGTGATCACCATGCCGCTTCTGGAGGGGCTGGATGGGGTGCAGAAGATGTCCAAGTCCCTGGGCAACTATGTCGGCGTCGACGAGGCGCCAGGAGCCATGTTCAACAAGTTGGTTTCTATGCCTGACAGCCTGATGTGGCGCTACTTCGAGCTGCTTTCTCTCAAGCCCAACGAGGAGATCGAGGCGCTCAAGCGCGACGTGGCGGGAGGGGCAAACCCTCGTGACATAAAAATGATCCTGGCCCGCGAGCTCATCGGGCGCTATCACGGCGAGGAAGCCGCGGCCAACGCCCACCGTTCTGCGGGTAACCAGCTGGCCGAGGGTGAGTTACCCGAAGACTTACCCGAGGTAGAGGTGGACTTCGAGGGCAGTGCGCAAGCCCCGGTTGCGGCGGTGCTCAACCGCTCGGGTCTGGCCAACAACAGCGCACAGGCCAAGGATATGCTGGGTAATGGCAGGGTCAGGGTCGATGGTGAAGTGGTCGCCAAGGACCATATGCTCGATACCGGAAAGCGCTATGTCATCCAGGCAGGCAAGAAGCGCTATGCAAGGGTGACCGTCCGCTGAGAGTGGCTCGGCTCACTGATTTCAAGTCAACTGGTCTGTCGGCGCCCGCCCTGTGCGGGCGTTGCTGTTCTCGGTAGGGGCGGTGGCTCTTACCCACAGCCGCTCGTTCTTGAGCGCCTGGGGTAGGCCGACTGACCTCGCCCCGTCATCATCCTGAACCTTTCTGACAACGACCCCTTGCAGGACCCGGTGGAACGTCGTAAAGTACGCATCCGCTGCCGGCAACGGGCAACGTTACCGGCGGTG